>JALSRO010000465.1 GCA_026984715.1 Chromatiales bacterium
GGTCTGCTGGATGATCCGCGCGACAGCAGGGATATCATCGAAGCGCTGCTCGATGCCCTTCCCGACTCAAGGATGGTACAGATACGCTATCCCTTCAAAAAAAGGCAGCTATACAGCGGCAGGGAGGTCGATCGCGGTTCTGCCTTCAGCACCGATTATGTCTCCCGTATCGGGCACCACAACGACTGCTTCCTGTCCCCAGTGCCGGAAGACGAGGGCTACCTTCCCAACAATGATGCCACACCGGCAGAGATTAAGGAGATGAAGGCGTATATTCACAGGGAAGGGCTGTATACCCCTGTAGGAGGTGAGACCTGCGCGATGGGACGGGAAGACGACGCCGTGAATGAGATGAGCTACCTTCGCTGGAGCTATGTCAACATCTACTGGTATCCAGGGATGATCGCCTACTGGCAGGGGAATGGCGACTATGCGGTGATGCAGCGTAAACTGGGCTACCGCTTCCGGCTGCTCGGTGGCCGCATCACCGGCAAGGCAGCTCCGGGAGAAGATATCAACCTCCACATAACCCTGCGCAACGATGGCTGGGCTGTTCTCTACAACCCGCGCCCTGTCTATCTGGTCCTGGAGAATGAATCAGAGCGCCGGGAGATATTGCTCAAAGGGGTGGATCCACGCAGTTGGCAACCCGATAACGAATATGTCATCGATCAGAAGCTGCCACTGCCAGAGGGGATTGCGCGGGGTGAGTACAAAGTGGCCTTGTGGTTGCCAGACGAATCTCCGAGGTTGCGTGACAACCCGGCATTCTCGATCCGCTTTGCCAATCAGGGAGATGTGTGGGACAGCGTCAAGGGATACAACATCCTTGGAAAGATCGATATTGGTACAGCCCCTGATACTCCGTCAAGGTTATAAATCAGGATTCAGTTGGCCTGTCAGCGTTCAGGGCAACCCCTCGGCGCTCCTGTGGTGTCCCGCGACAGTTTGGCAATGGAACATTGCCTGCATAATGCGTCTTGTTGCAAAGACCACAGGAACGCTGAATCCTGATTTTTATAGCCTTGACGTAGTACCAAGTAGGTGGGGGAGTATCCGGTAGCTCGAGATTGTTCCTGTAGTCGAATCGCCACACGGGGACGTAGTTTCCATACCCGAAACAGGCGACAAAGAAGAGTTCCCTGGCATTCTGCGTCAGAAGATACTTCCTCAGGCATCGGGACGCAGGGGGCAAGAGAGTATCGACTGCACTTTCGTGGAAGTTTCAAAAACAGATCACCACTGATGGGCTGACGTTGACACGGGGTTAATTCCGGTTACACTCTATCACTGTAGATAAAGGGGGGAAACTACAGGCTTCGTGACGGGATCTCTGGTCCCGAATGATGGCCGTTCCGTGATCCTCCCGCCATTTGCAGAAACGGAGTTCGCTTTTCTCTGCGAAACACCGGGATGTGCATCGCCAACCACATGGCAGTTTGCTGCCGGGATGCGGAAATGAAATATCTGGACAGAATCAAGCAAAACGTTGCTCGGCTGACCCCCAGCAAACATGCTGCGCTGATCGCTTTTCAAAAGGACACGCAGGAACCTTCCCAACTCCTGTTCGATGCGAATCGCTATCACTGGATGCAGGAGGAGAATCCGCATCGCCGGGAGACGGGGCCGCAGTTCTGGATCTATCAAAAGGGTGACAAGGTTCTCGGGCAGCAGGTTGGAATTCCGTTTTGCCTTTCGGTGAGAGGAAAGCCGTATCGGGGATCCTGGGCGGTAGATCTGCTGCTGAGTCCGCAATCCCGGTTGCGCGGTATCGGAAACGTTCTCAACAGCGTCCTCCAGGATGAGAACGACGTCACCGTCGGTATAGGAATCAGTCCGGAAGCTCTCAAATCTTTTCTGCGCGCAGGTTGGGTGGATCTGGGAAAGTTGCCGGTGTTTATCCGCCCCCTGGATGCCAGGCGGATACTCCCCTTGCTGAATCGCCATCCCGACTTCGTGATGGTTCGGTTTATGGCTGCCCTGTGCAACATTCCGCTCCGGCTGCTCGACATCGGCGCCAGGATGATGGTCAGATTTTCCGGGGTGGTACTCGAACCGGTGCCCCGGTTCGACCCCCGGGTGGATAGGGTGTGGGAAACGGCCAGCCGCTCTTTCCCCGTTTTGGCAAAAAGGGATTATGAGAGCTTGCGCTGGCGTTTCGACCTGGTTCCCGAAGCGTCCTGTTATCAGCGCTACTATTTGTGCAAGGGTTCACGAGTCTGTGGCTATATTGTGGTGCGGCATTCGTCGCGTGATGCCGTTTCTGTAGCCACAATCGTCGATTTCCTCTCTCCTCCCGCTTTGATTACCCCCATGATGGCTGCCTGCATCGGTGAGATGCGCGGTAGCGGTGCAGCCGTCGTCTACTGCAGGGCGGGGCTCCCGAAGGCGGGGCGGAGCCTCTACCCCCTGGGATTTTGCAGGCGCCCCTCCTGTACACATGTCATTGCCAGAGCGAACGAGAAATCCGGCCTCCGGCGTGAACAGATCTCCGATCCTTTGGGATGGTTTATCACCACTGCGGATAGCGATGGAGATTACCAGGAGGCTAGTGACACCCTGGCTCACCACTCCCTGCAAGGGAGTGAAAATGTGGTACGAGTCATGCCACCGCATTCCACAGGTAGTGATATCGAATGGACCACACCGGTATTCACGCAAGAAGAGAAGGGCGAGCGAGAGAACAGACCAGCACCCGCACTCCACTCCAAATAGAGCCGTCTGCCGGAAAATCGCCCCAACCTGTAACGGAAAGGGTTTCCCATCCATCTGCATCCAGGCACTCGGGAGCGGCTTTGCTGCCTCCCTCCTCTCGGAAGGGAGGCAGCTCCTCGGCGACCGCGCCGCGAATCATCGGGCCGTTACATACTTGGTGCGAACGATCTGATAGGCACGGCCCAGGTAGGTCAGCGGGATACTCCAGACGTGCACCAGGCGCGTAAACGGGAAGATGAGAAATACGGTCATGCCCAGCAACATATGGAGTTTGAAGATGGGATTGACGTCTCTCAAAAGGGCGGGATCTGCCTGTAATACAGCCACGCTCTGCACATATCTGGTCAATGCGATCATGGTGGATGCGTCGTTGTGTGCCACGTGATTCATCGAAACCAGTGTCGTCAGTAGACCGACGACGACGGTTGCCAGCAGCCAGGCTATCACAAACAGATCTCTCTTGCGGCCCGTCGCCACGATACGCGGTTCCTTCAGTCGGCGCATCGTAAGCATGACGGCTCCGATCAGGCACATGCCACCGAAGATGATACCGGCAACGATAGCCAGTTTCTGATGGCCGATATCCGATATTCCCAGGGCACGGAAAACACCGTGAGGGGTTAGCATACCGAAAAAGTGCCCCAGAAATACGGCGATGATACCGACGTGGAACAGATTGCTCGCCAGCCGCATCTTGTCATTGCTGAGAAACTGGCTGGAGTCGGCTTTCCATGTGTACTGTTCACGGTCGAACCTCATCCAGCTGCCAACCAAAAAGATGGTACCGGCAAGATAGGGATAGACGCCAAATATGAAGTCATTCATTACCATTCTCCTCAGGCTGCCCGGGCCAGATGGCCACGGCTCTCAATGATTCGGATCAACCGGCTGTAGGGGCTGCCGGCCTTTTCAAGATTCTCTGCCAGAACGGTCAGTACCTTCCGCGCATCACCGAGGAAGATGCGAGCCTCCATCTCGTCCAGAGTGGATACATACTCCAGGATGAGCGGCAGATAGTCCGGCAGCTCCCCGTCCTCCAGCTCCAGACCGGCACTCCTGTAGTGCTCTCCAAGATCGACCAACGCCGGGCCACGTCCACGATCGTCCCCAAACAGATGATGGGTGAGGTGCAGGTCGTGTTCCGGGGTCATGTCGAAGGTCTGTACATAGGTCTCCTGCAGACCAATGAGAGTATGCATCCCCATCCAGGTGAGGAAATCGACGATGGTTTTGCGCTCCTGCTCCGGAATGGAGGGATCGCTCTCCAGGGATTCCTTCATCACAGACAGATGCTTAAACAGTTCAGCGTCCGGGTAGTCGAGCAGACGTGCAATCAATCGGTACAGTTGCATCGATTTGTCTCCATTGAAAACAGTTCAGTTCTTTCTATATGACAGAGGAGTGTCGTGCTTTTCGCCCACTATTCTCTGGGCCGGCCACCATCCAGTTCATCTTGCCATTTCTGGAGAGCTTCCCAGTCACCCCTGGCTGCCATTGCCGCCTGTCGTGGCCAGGTGGTGGGGTCAGCACGGTTGTACTGGGGCCCGGCATTGGCAAGAATCTCTTTGATGGTCTCCGGAGCCATTTCTGCAAGTGCGGCAAACGTGGAGATCCCGGCGTTGTTCAGTACTTCTGAAATCTTGGGTCCGATCCCCTCGATTTTCTTGAGGTCGTCCTTTTCCCCGCTTGCCGGAGCGGGAGCCGGTTCGCTGACGGCCTTTAGCGCCGCCGGCGCGGCTTCCTCGGTCACTGGCGGTTCCGCCAACGCTACGGCCTCATCGGAAGCTACGGTCCGCGCCGGCGCTGCTGCCGCAGTCCGTCTTGGTCGTGGCATGTACTGCATGGGGGTGACAGAGCTGGTACGCCTTGTCGGGAATAGCGAAAACCCCCTCCCTCCTTCGCTGCCGTGGGAGCTGGTGTTTCCGAGGGCAAAACCGCTCTGGCCCTGGAATGCATAGGGATCCTCCTGTGCCATCTCTTCGTGCGCTGTGGGTATCACGAATCGGTCTTCGTAGTTAGCTATCCCCAGGTAACGGTACATCTCCTCCGCCTGAGCCTCGGTCAGACCGACGCTCTTCAGTGCCTCGCTGTTCGGTTTGCCATCGATGGCTCTGGAGCGCTGGTTGCTGCGCATCGCCAACATGCGGCCAAGTGCACTGATTATCGGCTCCTCCTCTCCTGCCGTGAGCAGATTGGCCAGGTAGCGGACGGGGAGTCGAAGTGCCTCCGCCTTTGGGATGACTCCATCGGCCTCGGTGGGCAGATTCCCCTGATCGAGCTGGCTCTGCACCGGAGAGAGGGGAGGGACATACCACATCATCGGCAGGGTGCGGAACTCGGGATGGATGGGGAAGGCGATCTTCCACTCCATCGCCATCTTCCATACCGGGGAGTTCTGGGCCGAATCGATCCATGGGTCGGGAATGCCATCCTCGCGCGCCTGGGCGATCACTTCGGGGTCGTTGGGATTAAGGAAGATCTCCATCTGCGAGCTGTAGAGATCCTTCTCCCTGCCGGTCTCCGCCGCTCCCAGGATGCGATCGGCGTCGTACAGCATCACCCCCACGTAGCGGATGCGGCCAACACAGGATTCGGCGCACGCCATAGGCATGCCGGACTCTACGCGCGGGTAGCAGAGGATGCACTTCTCCGACTTGCCGGATTCCCAGTTGAAGTAGATCTTCTTGTAGGGGCAGGCGCTGACGCACATGCGCCAGCCGCGGCAGCGGTCCTGGTCGATCAGGACGATGCCATCCTCCTCGCGCTTGTAGATGGCGCCGGAGGGGCAGGCGGCGACGCAGGCCGGATTCAGGCAGTGGTTGCAGAGCCGTGGCAGGTACATGTGGAAGGTCTTCTCGAACTCTGCGTACATCTGTTTCTGGATGCCGTCGAAGTTGCTGTCCTTCGAGCGCTTGTCGAACTCTCCGGCCAGGTCGTCCTCCCAGTTGGGGCCCCAGTGGATCTTCTCCATCCGCTCGCCGGTGATCTGGGAGACCGGGCGCGCGGTGGGAGCTGCCTCGGAGAGGGGTTTGTTCTGCAGCTTCTGGTAGTCGTAGTCGAACGGTTCGTAGTAGTCGTCGATCTGCGGCATGTCCGGGTTGTTGAAGATGTTGAGCAGCTTGCTGAGACGTCCGCCGGACCTGAGCTCCAGCCTGCCGCCGCTCTTCTCCCAGCCGCCGCGCCAGCGGTCCTGGTTCTCCCACTCCTGGGGATAGCCGATGCCGGGCTTGCTCTCGACGTTGTTGAACCAGGCGTACTCCACACCCTTGCGGTTGGTCCAGAGGTTCTTGCAGGTTACCGAGCAGGTGTGGCAGCCGATGCACTTGTCCAGGTTCAGTACCATCGCTATTTGTGCGCGAATTTTCATGCTGTTGTTCTCCTCAGTTCTTGATTCCGACCGGGTTGAGTTGCGCCTCGCGCTCCGGCGTCAGTGGCCGCTCCAGCCAGTCGATATCCTTGTCCTCGATCTTGTGGACGATCACATGCTCGTCGCGCTGGCAGCCGATCGTTCCGTAGTAGTTGAAGAAGTAGGAGAGCTGGGCGTAGCCGCCAATCATGTGCGTAGGTTTCACGATAATCCTGGTGACGCTGTTGAGGATCCCGCCCCGTTTGCCGGTGGTGTTGGAGCCGGGCACATTGACGTTTTTCTCCTGGGCGTGATACATCAGCGCCATGCCTCGTGGTACCCGCTGGCTCACCACCACCCGGGCCACGGTGGCGCCGTTGCTGTTGACCGCCTCCACCCAGTCGTTGTCCTGCAGGCCAATCTCCCTGGCGTCCTCCTCGGATACCCAGAAGTAGGGGCCGCCGCGGAACAGGGTGAGCATGCGCAGGTTGTCCTGGTAGGTGGAGTGGATGCCCCATTTGGAGTGCGGGGTGATCCAGTTGAGCACCAGATGTTTCTTGCCCTTGAGCTTGCTGGCCAGCTGCTCCGGCAGATCGTGGTGGGCCTTCATGTCT
>JALSRO010000466.1 GCA_026984715.1 Chromatiales bacterium
GAGGCCGGTTCGTGGGGGCGAAGCTCGAGGGCTGCGGTCTCGAGGGTTCGCCCGGTACTGGCCACATCGTCCACCAGTACCACGTGACGCCCGGAAAAGTGATACTGTGGGAGTGTAATGTGTACGCTGCGATCTCCCAGCCGTTCTTTCCTGGCGACGCAGTACTCCAGGTGGTTGTGGCCGGCGATAGCGGCTACCCACTGTAGCGACTCTTCATCGGGGCCAAGCAACAAGGCATCCGGGGCCCGTTCCGACAGCCAGTTGGAGATGGCGCTGGTGGCGGTCAGTGCGACGGCCCGTTTTACGGGAATGGCCTGCCGCAGAGTGTGAACCCGATGCAGGTGGGGGTCTATGGTGACTACCTCATCGAACTGCTGCGCCAGCAGATCCCCGATGATACGCTGGCTGATCGCTTCGCCGGGGTGAAACGCCTTGTCCTGCCGCATGTAACAGAGATAGGGAGCAACCAGAACCAGTTGGCTCGCCCCCAGCCGACGCGCGGTTGCGGCGGCCAGAACGAGTTCAATCAGTTTTTCGTTCGGGTGGTAGAGACTGCGGCACAGGATGACCCGCTCGGGTACGCTCTCGGGTAGTCTGACGCGGCTCTCCCCATCGGGGAAATGGTGGATCTCCACCTCGTGACGGGCAAAGCCGGTTACCTCTGCCAGGCGCTGTGTCTGCTCCCGGTACTCTGGAAATGAAAGGATGACTGGTGAGCTCATTCTGGAAGCCTCTAAAGGAGAGAGTGTTGCCCGGGAATAGAAATCGGGATTCGAACTTGCCGCGGGGTAACGGGGAAGCAATCATCATTGAGCGCGCTGTTCCGACTGCAGGATGATTTAATGGGCTGTTGAAAAACGTTGTTTTTCGGCAGCCTGTCGTTTGAGTCGTCTTGCAAGGGGCGCTGGCCAACGCTGTTCCAGATCATGAGTGTGCTCCTATGTGGTAACCGTTCTCCTGCTGCACCGCCTCTTTCGCAAACTGGAAATCAGCTGGAAACTCGGCATAGATGGTGTAGAGGGGTTCTCCCTTTTCCACAGGGTTCCCCACTTTTTTATGCAGATCGACACCGGCTCCCTTGTCCATGGGCGCGCCTGCGAGCCGTGCGATACGGGCCATCTGCAGATTGTCTATCGAGCTTACGACACCACTTCGTGGAGATAACACCTGATACTGCAGGTGCCCCAGTTGTGGCGGATCCGGGTTTTTGCCCTGGGCCTCAATGATCGACTCCATCTTGCGCAGGGCGCGCCCCGACTCGAGAATGTCCCGGGCGATGACGTATCCCTGGCCGCCGCGGACATCGGGGTCGAACTCCAGAATACGGCCGGCCAGTTGCAATGATTTCTCTCTCAGATCGGCAGGCGCATCGGGGCGGTTGTTCAGTACCTGCATCACGTCGCGGGTCTCCAGCACCGGGCCGATACCGCGTCCCACAGGCTGGCGTCCATCGGTCAACATCACCTCCAGGTGCAGGCCCAGACGATCGCCCACATATTCGAACAGCTTGCGCAGGCGCATCGCCGTAAGACTGCTGCGCACCTTGGCGGTCGGTCCTACCGGAATATCGATCAGCAGATGTGTGGAGCCGGCGGAGATCTTTTTTGACAGGATGGATGCGGTCATCTGACCGGCAGAGTCCAGCGACAGCGGGCGTTCCACCGCAATCAGAATATCGTCCAGCGGTGCCAGCCTGGCGGTGCCTCCCCACACCAGGCAAGCCCGTTCCGAGCGTGCGATATCGTGCAGGCGTTGCATATCCAGCTGGACCCGTGCCAACACCTCCATAGTGTCTGCAGTACCTGCCGGTGAGGTGATGGCGCGGCTGGATGTCTTCGGAATCAGCATTCCATGTGCTGCCACGATGGGAACTACCAGCATGGTGGTGCGGTTTCCGGGAATCCCGCCCACACAATGTTTGTCCGCCACCAGTGGCTCCCCCCATTCGAGACGCTCCCCGGTTTCGATCATCGAACGGGTCAGGTAAAGTACCTCCTCACGTTCCATCCCCGTCTCGGCACAGGCGACCAGAAAGGCAGCCATTTCAATCTTCGAATAGCGGTTTGCAACAATATCGCGGGAGATGGCCAGATAGTCATCGAACTCCAGCCGCTCCCCCGCAATCTTGCGATGCACCGCCTGCAGCGACAGAGGGGGTTTTGCATGGGTGACCCGGACTGCGGTACCCTCCTGTACTCCCATTTGCCGGAATGCCTGTTCACACAGGCCCAGCTCTCCGGGAGCGGTGATGGATTCATCGTCCACAACATTGAGTACCGCAATGATCGGAGAGCCGTTCTCCGCCTTGTGGATCTCTATCTTGCTCAGCGCCTGAAACCCCTCGGTGCGATAGACGGTGCACTCCCGATGCAGGTAGGCTACATTCTCCTTGTGGGTGTCGATGGCGACGTGACGCAGTTTCAGTGTATTCATGGTTGTATCGTGCTGGTTGCAAAGGCCGTTATCATTACCCCCGGCAACAATATGTGTCGCATGCAGTGCTTCAGGCAGGTTCCGGCAAGGAGCGCTCCCTCGTAGATGTCGCTCCAGTGCATCCAGTCATTCGCGACAGTTGGAGATCCCGACCAGCGCACTGGAGTGCCGCCTGAAACCGCACTGGCCAGGGGGTATCGCCGGGTACGCGATGGGGCCGGGCCGGGAGTGCTATTATTCATAGTAGACCGATATGCTGTCCAGTCAATCGGAAAGCATGGCGAAGGTGATTGAGGTAGTTTCAGTTCGAGGTGAAAAAAACCATGAGTGACGAAAGAGAAGAGGAGTTGCAAAATGTGCAACGAGAGGTCCAGAGGGCAGTCGAAAGCAGTGAGGATATTCAGCAGACCGTCCGCGATATTACGCTGAAGGCGCTGACCGAAGGAGAGTTCGATACCAGACGTATCAGGGCGGTAGCCGAGGCGGTAATGCGGGGCGCGGGCGACGCGCTCAGCGCCGAGAGCAGCCAGATGAAGGCAAGTTTCGGGGAGGCGGCCCAAGGGCTGGAAGAGGCGTTGATCAAGGCCGCGGACGCATTCCGCCTTGCCATCGAGGAGGCAGCGGGACGGGTGACCGAATTCAACTCCAGTGAATTGAAACGTTCTGTGGACGATCTGGGCAGCCTGGAAGATATTTTTATGGAGACGTTGCAACGTACCGCACAAAACAGCGGGGAAACGGTTCGGGTCATTATGGATGACCTGGCCACTCATGCCCGCAACAGCGGTACCAGTGTGGGCCGGCATGTGGCGGAGAATCTGGAGACGTTGCAGAATCGGCTTCATGAGCTGGGGCTGGACAGTGTCCAGGCCGGACAGGAGGTGGCCGATCGGATCGGCAAAATTGCGCGAGGGATCCTTGCAGGTGTGGGAGAGACACTGCTCACCATGGCGGAGGGTGGTAAGGGGCAGGGGAGAGACAAGCCCTGATGCTGTGGGAAACCCTCGGGGCGGCGCGTGATCTGGGGCGGCTGCATACCATCGCCTCGGTCCTGATCCACCACGGTATGGGGGAGTTGGTGCGCCGCCTCGGGATGGGGCACTTTCTTGAGCAGGCGGGCAGGATTTTGCACTGGAAGGAGAGCAGGCCCGCAGCCGAGATGAGCGCGCCCCAGAGAGTGCGCGCCGCACTGCAGGAGCTGGGGCCCACCTTCGTCAAACTCGGGCAAGTGCTGGCCACCCGTGTGGATCTGTTTCCTCCGGAGTGGATAGCGGAGTTCGAACGGCTGCAGGATGAGGTCCCACCGGTTCCCTATGAGGAGCTGCGGATCCAGATGGAGGAGGATCTTGGCCACCCGCCCGAAGAGCTCTTCCGCGATCTGGAAACCGAGCCGCTCGCGGCTGCATCCATCGCCCAGGTACACCGCGCAAGACTGGCCGATGGCACCCGGGTAGTGCTCAAGGTACGGCGCCCGGGAATAGAGGAAACCATCCGGGCGGATCTGCGTCTCTTGATGCGTTTTGCCGAGATTGCCGAAACAGAGATCCCCGAGATTCGCCGTTACCATCCAGTGGAGATGGTGCGCTATCTGAAACGCTCCCTGCACCGCGAGTTCGATCTGGAGAATGAGTCCCGTGCTGCCGAACGGGTGGCGGCCAATTTTGCATCCCGCGCGGAGATTGTCATTCCCCGCATCTACTGGCAGTGGACCAGCAAACGTCTCAATGTGCAGGAGTATATCGACGGTATTCCCGCAAGGAATCTGGAGGCGATAGAGCGAGCCGGGCTGGATCGGCGTCTGCTGGCGCGACGCGGCGTCAAGGCCATGTTGCAGATGACCCTGATCGATGGTTTTTTCCATGCCGATCCCCATCAGGGAAATCTGTTCTACCTCGCAGACAACCGCATCGCCTTCATAGACTTTGGCATGATCGGCAGCCTTTCGCATCTGCGGCGGGAGCAGGTGGCGGATCTGCTCTATGGATTGATGATGCGGGAGACCGACAGCATTGTCGATGTATTGCAGGACTGGAGTGGTAGTACGACAGTGATCGATCCCGATCGTCTCAGTGACGATCTGGAGGCATTTCTCGATTCGTATCATGGCCTGGCACTCAAGCAGCTCGATTTCAGCGCCATGCTGGGGGATCTGATGGCCCTGTTCCGGGATCACCGGCTGAATCTTCCGCCTGATCTCTCCATGCTGCTCAAGGCGTTCATCTCCCTGGACGGACTTGGCAGGAAGCTGGATCCCGATTTCAACATCGTGAACGAGATTACTCCGTTCCTGCAACGGCTGATTATGAAACGCTATTTTCCGTCAAGTCTGTTGAAACAGGGTTGGAGCAATCTGAGCAGCGGGTTCGACATACTTACCGGCCTGCCGCGCGATCTTCGCCGACTGCTGCGCATGGCCCGCCGTGGAGCGCTCCAGGTTCATGTGGATGTCACTCGTCTCGATCACTTTGGCCACCAACTCGATCGCGCCGCCAGTCGCATTTCGGTAGGTATGGTGACGGCCGCTCTGATTATCGGTACCTCCATTGTGATGACTGCGGAAGAGGCCGGCCCCACGCTGATGGGCTACCCGTTGTTCGTGTTGCTGGGATTCATCGCCGCCTGTCTGGGATGTCTGTGGTTGTGGGTATCTATCTGGCGTGGCCGTCGGGAGTAGTGTCCCCCAAGACAATTTGGTACTTCGTCGTTTCGTGTGGATTTCATCCGACCGCCACTGCTCTGCGGCTACGCCATGTCAAGGGTAGCGGTCTTTGGAAAACCTTCCAGCAGTTCCACACGAAACGACGAAGAACCAAAAATTTATTGCTTGCCCTCTTGAAAAATCGGGTAGGGGAGTCCATACATAGGGTGCAAAGTAGTTTCTTTTCTGCAGAACCACCCATTGGCGAAACGAAGGGAAGGCTCACCTTTAGATGAATATACTTGCTGCGGTATTCGATTCACCCGCCCAGGCACAGAAGGTCGTGGAACAGCTTATCGAACACGATTTCCCAATGGATCAGATCTCCATTCTGCACCGCGCCGGCGGGCAGGGTGACGACTTTCTGGGCGTCTCCTATGAGAATGAGCATCAGCGCCTCAGATTCTGGGGTGAACAGGGGGCTATCTGGGGTGCGCTGGGTGGATTCCTGGCGGGTACGATGGGACTGCTGCTAGTGCCGGGGGTTGGCCCGCTGTTGGTGCTGGGGCCCTTCATCGAGATGATCACCGGGGCGGCGGCAGGAGGCGGTTTGATGGCCGGTGCTGCACTGGCGACTCGCCTGACCATCGCGTTGCGGCGAATGGGCATCCCGGATGAGAAGCTGGAGTATCTGCACCGCTCCGTAATGGATGGCAAGACGCTGGTGCTGCTGCAGTTCGGGAAACGGGACGCTACCGACTGGCGCCACATAGTCAGCTGGGGTGGGGCCGAATCGGTCGATCTCTTCTCCACATCCAGGGAGAACAGTAGTCCCTGATGTCTGTGTGAGCGGTGAGGGCGGATGACTGTAAGCAGGGCGACACCCGGACATCCCTGTCCAGCGTGCTGGAATGCAGGTCCGATATACCGGCCTAAAGCCCCTGACCCTGTGATATTCAACGACAGGACGACAGGCCGCGGCTGAAATATGATGCCGAGTATATAGTATATGTTCATGCACTCCGAGAGGGAAGATATGGGTAAACAACTGGCGATACCGTGGCAGTCTCAGCTGGCTCATCTGATTGTGGCACAGGGAGCGCTCAATAACAGGGTCGAGGGGATGCAGAAGGAGGCAGCCAGCTGGCACAAGGAGCACAGGAAATGGAAGCGGGATATTGTGGGGTGGCAGAACAAACAGCGTCGCATCGAGGCACTGCTCTATCAGCTGGAGAGAGAGCTGCCCGATTACCGAGATGTTGCCACACATCTTTCGGATGTGATCGAAGAACATGAACACCGCCTGGAGGAATATGAAAAACTGCTGAAAGGATTTCTCTCCCAGGAGGGTGGCGAGCGAAACAGAAGCTGGAAGGAGCTGGATGCCGAGCATGTGAGACAGGCAAAACTGCATGCCGAGGTACAGGAGGAGCATGACGCATTCCGGACAGCCTATCTGTCCGCGATGAAAAAGGTAAACCGCTTGGTGACGCGGCTGCAGGCGCTCTGCAACTGAAACCCGATAGCGGGCTATTCGGCCCGAATCCTGCCGCAGCACTCCATCTCCGGTTGCGGGAAATTCGCCGGGTCACCTTCGGAAAG
>JALSRO010000467.1 GCA_026984715.1 Chromatiales bacterium
TCGATTGCCATCGCGATATCGATGAGATCCCCCATAAGCCGGCCAAAAAGGTGGATTGTACCGCTGAGTGCCACCTGGAAGAACCCTCCAGCAAGCAGAATTTCAGTCACAAGCCGGTTGCCGAGATTCTCGCCAAAAGCGTACACAGCAAATATGACGAGAAAGGAAACCTGAAGAAACTGGCGGCGAAATATCCGGACGACTACCCAAGCTGCAAGAACTGTCATGAGCAGCCACTCTACCGGCCGCTCTCCTTCTTCAAGGGAGAGGCTGCGGGTATCTCCAAAAGAGGGCTGAGCCGCTGCAAGAGCTGTCACACGAAAGGGGAGTTTGCAGAATCTTTCTATGCACATGTGACCTCTCGACTGCAGAAGATGCGGGAGCCGAAGGAGATCGTGGAGATATGCGCCAACTGTCATGGGGACCCGGAGTTCCAACAGCGTCACGAACTGGACGCAGTGGTCGAATCCTATAAGGAGACTTTCCACGGCAAGGCGGTTCACTTTGGCTCCGAAGAGACTCCGGACTGCATCGACTGTCATGTGGTGTCGGGGGAGAGTGTTCATCGTATCGAGGGGCAGGATTCTCCCACCTCGGCCATAGCAGAGGGGAACATTGCCAGAACCTGCAGAACCGCGGAGTGTCATGCCGATGCGGGAGAGAATATTGCGGGTTTTCAGGTTCATGTGACCTACGACAAGGACAAATATCCGCTGCAGCATTATATGCTCAAGTTCTTTACTGCGCTGATGGCGGGAGTGCTCTACTTCTTTGTCGTGATTATCTTCCTGGAGTTGCTGAGAAGACTGTTTCCCAACTTTTCCTTCACCAAATCATCCGGTGCGGATGAGCATGGACACTGAGTGAGGCGCGGAGCATGAAATATCCAAAGATAGCCTATCGAAACGGCAAACGTTATTTTTACCGTTTTTCCCTGGTTCAGAGGATTCAACATATAATCCTGTTTTCCACGGTCATTACCCTCTCGCTTACCGGCTTTCCGCTCCGCTACTATGACAAACCCTGGGCGGAACCCCTGTACAACTTCATGGGCGGTATCGAGGTGGCTCCCTGGATACATCGCATTGCCGGTTCCATTCTGCTTGGGTTGTTCGTGTTTCATACCGGCTATTGGCTCTATCTGTTCTTCAAGAACCGCATCGGCCGTTTGAGGAGAGAGAATCGACTGACACTGCGAAATGCCGTTCGGGAGTTCCTGTCCCAGGAGATGATTCCCAACGCCAAGGATGGCCGGGATCTGATCGACATGTTCAAATATCTGCTCTACTTCAGTAACCGGCCGCCACGTTATGATCGCATCTGCTGGAAGGAGAAATTCGACTACTTTGCTCCCTATTGGGGTATTCCCATTCTCGGGCCGGCGGGTGCTGCACTTTGGTTTCGGGATGAATTCACCCAATATTTTCCGGGTATCGTCCTGAATGCGTTCTACATCATGCACACCGATGAAGCCCTGCTGGCCGCACTGTTCCTGTTTTTTGTCCACTGGTACAACGTACACTACTCCCCCGAAAAGTTTCCCATGGGGACCGTTTTTCTGACCGGCTATCTTTCAGAATCGGATATGATCCACGAACACTATGAAGAGTATGTCAGAACCATGAAGGAGCAGGGTCTCGAACATGAGATCAAACCCCAGGGTCACTGAAAGGGTGGAGAATACGAATGCTTGGTGCCATTAGAAAAACCATATATATCATCTATACCATCGCCTTGATGGTGTTTACCGTCTGGTATGCCAATTTTATCTACCCGATTATCTTTGCCCATAGTGACACCAAACATGCCGAGCTTGTCGCCGAGCAGGACGAAGAGGGCAAAACCGAAGAGGAACGAATGTTCGAAAAGTTTCTCAGGGAACAGGGTGAAACCACAACCACCGACTTGGGTTACATGGTTGTCAAGGAACAGTATGTGAAAGGGCATTTCCACCACGTTGGGATGACTATCGAGCCGGATACCAGCAACGTGTGTATCAAGTGCCATGGAGCGGTTCCCCATGACCGGGCCAAGTCGATTCGCGCCTTCCTCAACATGCACGCGTTCTTCCTCGCATGTGAGGTATGCCATATTCCTCCGAAGGAGGGGCAGCCCAAATGGGAATTCCGGTGGTATGACAAATCTACCGGGAATGCAATCGCCAATCCTCCCGGCCTGTTGACGCTGGAGATAGACAAGTACGGAAACTACGGGGCCAAGATTGCGCCGGGAAGCATCAAAAACGGCGTATTCAGGTTTATCAATACTGCCAAGGAGAGGGAGTTTGTGGATGAGTATCTCAAGAAGAAGGATCTGCTTGGGGAGACAGAACAGTCCAAGATGAAGAAGGTGATTCATCGCAAGGTGGCGGAAGAGCCCCTCTTGTGTGAGAAGTGTCATACGGACGAAGGGGAGCCTTATCTTCCGTTTGCAAAACTGGGCTATCCTCCACGTCGGATTAGTGCGCTTACCAGCACCGAAGTGGTCGGAATGGTCAAGAAGTATAGAAAATTCTACATACCCAAATTTCTGCTTCAGGATGAGCCTTTCGGGAAGAACAGTGCTGGAGGCGGGGGGGTAAAGGAAGACGGAAAGGAAAAGGGAGCGGTCTCCGATCCGGGTGCACCATTGTAGCAGGAGGGATGGTTACTGCCCGGTGGGTAGCTACCCGGCCTTCCTGTCGAGAAGAACCACACCTTCACTCTGCAGCATATCCACCAGCCGGATCAGCGGCAGGCCGATCAAGGCGTTGGGATCCTCTCCTTCGAAACGTTCGAAGAGCACGATACCAACTCCCTCTGACCTGAAGCTGCCAGCGCAGTTGTAGGGTCGCTCTTTTCGGAGATAGTTTTCTATCTGCTGATTGCTCAGGCGACGAAACACAACGGTGTAGGGGATGGCCTCGGTCTGTGTTTTTCCGGTGCGGCTGTTGAGCAGACACAGGCCAGTGTAGAAAACGATCTTTTTTCCGGAGGCAGCCTGTAGCTGGCGGACGGCATTTTCATGACTGCCGGGTTTGCCGATGATGTTATTGCCGAGTACGGCCACCTGATCGGAGCCGACAATGAGAGCATCGGGATAACCGTTTGCAGCTGCCTTTGCCTTGAGTTCAGCCAGACGTGCTACCAGTGCTTCCGGGGTTTCGCCAGGTTGCGCTGATTCGTCGATATCCGGTGAGACGGTTTCAAACGGCAGGCCAAGCTTTTCCAGCAGTTGCCGGCGATAGGGTGAACTGGAGGCGAGGACGAGGCGGTGATCGGTCACAGGTTGCGGGCCTGTTCGGCGGCGTTGCCGGTGTAGCGAGGCGGGGTCAGCTCCTGCAGCCGTTTTTTCTCTGCATCGGGGATCTCCAGCTTCTCGATAAAATCATGCAGCAACTGCGGGTCGATCCCCTTGCCCCGGGTCAGCTCCTTCAGCTTCTCGTAGGGCTGATCGATGCCGTAGCGGCGCATGACTGTCTGAATGGGTTCTGCCAGCACCTCCCAGGTTTGATCCAGATCGGCCTCAAGCCGGGCCGGATTGACCTCCAGTTTTGCTATTCCCTTCAGTGTGGATTGCCAGGCGATGGTGGAGTATGCGATCCCCACCCCCAGGTTGCGCAGGACGGTAGAGTCGGTCAGATCGCGCTGCCAGCGGGAGATGGGCAGTTTGCTGCTCAGGTGGTTGAAAATGGCGTTGGCGAGGCCCAGATTTCCCTCGGAGTTTTCAAAATCGATCGGGTTGACCTTGTGTGGCATGGTGGACGATCCCACTTCGCCGGCAACGGTTTTCTGTTTGAAATAACCCAGCGAGATATAGCCCCAGATGTCGCGGTCGAAATCCAGCAGGACAGTATTGAAACGGCTTACCGCATCGAACAGCTCGGCTATATAGTCGTGGGGTTCGATCTGGGTGGTATAAGGGTTCCAGTTCAGTCCCAGGCTGGTGACGAAGTCGGCGGCGATCTGCTGCCAGTCCAGATCGGGATAGGTGACCAGATGGGCATTGTAGTTCCCTACGGCGCCATTGATTTTCCCGAGCAGGGGGACCATGATAACCTGCTCGCGCTGGCGGCGCAGGCGGAATGCCGTGTTGGCCATCTCCTTGCCCAGCGTGGTGGGTGAGGCCGGCTGCCCATGGGTGCGCGACAGCATGGGTTGGTCAGCATAGCCGTGGGCCAGGTCGGTGATGGCATCGATGATCTCATCCATCATGGGGAGCAGGATCTGGCTGCGTGCCTCCCGCAGCATCAGGCCGTAGGCGAGGTTGTTGATGTCTTCGGAGGTGCAGGCGAAGTGTATGAACTCGCTGATCTCCTCCAGCTCGCTGTTGCCGGCGACTTTCTCCTTGAGAAAGTACTCCACCGCCTTGACATCGTGATTGGTGGTACGCTCGATGTTCTTTACCCTGTGGGCGTCATCGCTGTTGAAGTTGTCGACTATTCCGTTGAGGAGATGGGTCGCGTGTTCGCTCAATTCAGCGACTTCGGGAATGCCGGGATGAGCGGCAAGCATCTGCAGCCAGCGGACCTCCACCAGAACACGATGGCGGATCAGGCCAAACTCGCTGAATATCGGCCGCAGATCGATGGTTTTGCTGTTGTAGCGGCCATCCACTGGGGATATGGCAGTAAGAGAAGAGAGTTCCATTGGTTAGTTACCGGATTGGTTTGCCGGAGGGTGATTTTACAGGAAGAAGCGTTACCATGAGAAGCAATTGCGATAGAACTGCGGCTACCCGGGATAGTGCGAAAAAGGGGCGAACAATTGTGAATGCGTTGAATAATATTGTGGTTGCGGGCGCTTTTCTGGCGCTGACGGCCACCGCTGGTTATGGGGGCCCACTCTCTGGCTCTTCCGCCAGAGAGATGCCATTCGAAGTACAGGCGGTGGACGGGATGACTCGGGTTGAGCGGAAGGGTCGTTTCAACTGGGGCAGGGAGATCCAGCTGCATGCTGCGCGCAATGAGACAGAGCCGTTTCAGATTGTGGTATCCGCCTACCGCAAGCCCTTACATATCGTGGAGATCGTGGTTACGCCGCTGACAGGTCCGGGGCGGGCTACTATCGACGGGGCTACCCTCTATCGCGAACACTACGTTCCGGTGACCAAACCGTCACCACTGTCCCAGTACACCCCCCGGGAGTACGCCGATGCACTGATTCCGTTCAATAATCCCCGAACCCGGCGGCCGCTTGCGGGAGCGGTGTATGACGCTGTCCCGGTCACCGTGCCGAGGGGTGAGAACCAGCCGTTCTGGATCGAGATAAGGGTCCCAAGGGATACCCCCGCAGGTGACTATCGGGGTCGGGTGACCGTCGTTGCGGAAGGTGGGTTGCGTGCCTCGCTGCCATTGACGCTGACCGTATGGAATTTCACTCTCCCGGATGTCCCGGCGCTGGGTTCCGATTTTGGGTTGAATGGGTTTCGGGTGGCCGAGATATATCATCTGAATCAGACGCGGGATGCACGCCGCCTCAATCCGCTGATCCGATCATACTATGATCTGCTGCTCGATCATCTGCTCTCCCCTTCGGATCTGTTTGATACCAGTCCGGCGGCCGATCCGGTTACAGGAAGACCTGATTTCGACACCTTCTACCCAGGGCTGGGCACCGCTGCGCAGGGGCTGGATTACTACCTGAATCGCAAGCATGCCTCCAGTTACGGATATATATTCTGGGAACACTCCCCGTTCAGTGATCCGCTGCGAAAAGATCGCAGCCGCATGAAAAGGTTTCTCACCGGTTATGTCGGCTATCTGAAAAGGCATGGCTGGAGTGAGCGGGCGCACATGCCGTATGGTTTTCTGGATGAGCCGTCGAGCAAGGAGGCCTATGAAAAGATCAGATCCTGGGGACGGCTGTTCAACGAGGTGGAGAAGCAGACAGGAACGGCCGCCCCACTGATGATTACCGAGCAGCCGGAACCCGAAGAGAGCGAGTGGGGTTCGCTGGACGGGTATGTGGATATCTGGGTGCCGGAGTTCAACGCTGTCTGGCTTGACGAGTACCACGACCGGGGCGCCATCGAGAGGCAGCTGGCGGCGGGTAATCGGGTATGGGGTTACGCGGCACTTGCCTATGTTCCGACGGAGTGGCGATTTTCACATCCCTTTTCTACAGTGTTGAAGGACTCCCATCCACCAAAGTGGTTGATTGACTATGCTCCAATGAACTATCGTATTCCAGCCTGGTTGAGTCCTCTCTACGGAATGACCGGGCTGCTCTATTGGGATACCATCTGGTGGGCCGACGGTGTCGATGTCTGGAAGGATGCCGGCACCTACCGGCATGAGGACAAAAACGATCCCGACAGTTGGGGTTTAATCCTCAATGGGGAGGGTTTCCTGATCTATCCGGGGTTTCGTGACCAGATTGGATTCGATGGCCCGGTACCCTCCATTCGGCTCAAATGGTTTCGCGAATCGGTGGAGGATTATGCCTATATCCAGCTGCTGCGCGATGCAGGGGAGTGGCAATTCGCCAAACAGCAGATCAACACCTTTGCGCGGGGAGTCGGTGACTGGAAGGATGACATCCGTGCGCTCTACCAGGCACG
>JALSRO010000468.1 GCA_026984715.1 Chromatiales bacterium
TTGCGGCCGGGAGCAGGGGGGTGGGCCGGCTGTTGTGGCAGATTGGTGATGTGAGGGTGATCGATGGATTTGTCGTTAACGGTGCTGCGAAGAGCGTCGGCTGGTTCTCGGGGGTGATTAGATATGTGCAGACCGGCTATCTCTATCATTACGCCTTTGCCATGTTTATCGGCCTGTTTGTGCTGATAGCCCTGTTCGTATTTTGATTGGAATAATATCTTAAAGGTGGGAATGCATGTCCTCTGAACTGCCACTCCTGAGTCTGGTTGTCTGGACCCCGATTATCGGTGGCCTGTTGGTGCTGGCCATTGGCAGTGGCAAGCATGTGCTCGAGGCCCGGGTGGTTGCGCTGCTGGTTGCACTGCTGACCTTCGCCGTCTCTGTTCCGCTCTATGTCATGTTCGACTCCAGTACGTTCCAGATGCAGTTCGTGGAGTTGTACCCCTGGATTGAACGGTTCAAGGTCAACTACCACCTGGGCGTGGATGGGATCTCCATGCCGTTGATTATCCTTACCACCTTTACCACGGTGCTGGTGATACTGGCTGGCTGGGAAGTCATTCAGTACAAGGCGGCGCAGTACATGGCCGCGTTCCTCATCATGGAAGGGTTGATGAACGGCGTCTTCGCGGCACTGGATGGAA
Organism: Chromatiales bacterium; assembly: GCA_026984715.1. GTDB lineage: Bacteria > Pseudomonadota > Gammaproteobacteria > Thiohalospirales > Thiohalospiraceae > DRMK01. The sequence continues at coordinate 645 of JALSRO010000468.1, forward strand.
TGCTGTTCTACGTATTTTGGGAGGCGATGCTGATCCCGATGTTCATCGTTATCGGGATATGGGGTGGGCCTCGCCGGGTCTATGCCACCATCAAGTTTTTCCTGTACACATTTCTCGGCTCGGTGTTCATGCTGATCTCTCTGATCTATATGTACTTCCAGGCCGACAGCTTTGCCATTCTCGATTTTCACTCTCTCCGGCTCGGTATGACGGCACAGATCCTGATCTTCCTTGCCTTCTTGCTGGCATTCGCGGTGAAGGTTCCCATGTGGCCGGTACACACCTGGCTGCCGGACGCGCACGTGGAAGCGCCCACGGGTGGTTCGGTGATCCTGGCGGCCATTATGCTCAAGCTTGGAGCCTACGGCTTCCTGCGTTTCAGCCTCCCGATGGTTCCGGATGCCAGCCAGGAGCTGGATTGGCTGATGATCTCACTCTCCCTGATCGCCGTGGTGTATATCGGGTTCGTGGCGCTGGTGCAGAAGGATATGAAAAAACTGGTGGCCTACTCCTCCATCTCTCATATGGGCTTCGTCACCCTGGGCTTTTTCATCGCGTTCACCATCTTCGAGAATACGGGGAGCTGGAAGGGGGCAGCCATGGGGATGGAGGGTGCAATTGTGCAGATGATTTCGCACGGCTTCATTTCCGGCGCAATGTTCCTCAGTATCGGCGTGCTCTATGATCGAGTGCACAGTCGGGAGATAGCGGCCTACGGCGGCGTTACCAACACTATGCCCGTGTTTGCCACTTTTGCGGTGTTGTTTGCCATGTCCAATGCAGGCCTGCCGGGGACTTCTGGGTTTGTGGGCGAGTTCATGGTGATACTGAGCGCCTTCAAGGCGAACTTCTGGTATGCATTCCTCGCAGCACTCACCCTTATTCTTGGTGCTGCCTATACCCTGTGGATGGTGAAGCGGGTCTTTTTCGGTGAAGTGGCCAACGACAATGTTGCCAAGCTGAAAGATATAAATTCGCGTGAGTTCATCATTCTGGCGCTACTTGCGGTGGCCGTGCTCTTCTTTGGTCTCTATCCGGCGCCACTTCTGGATGTGATGGGTCCTTCGGTCCAACATCTGCTTGAACACATTGCCCAATCGAAGCTGTAATCTGAGTGCCTGCTATGGAATTTGAGATACCGAACATGAGCGTTGCGCTTCCCGAAATGTTCATTTTGGGCATGGCCTGTCTCGTCCTGGTCATCGATCTGTTTCTGAACGACAAGAATCGTATTGTCACCTATCTGCTTGCCCAAGCCGCGTTGGTGGGGGCTGCGATGGCGTCACTGGGGCATCAATTCGGAACACCTGAGATCGCTTTCAGCGGCACATTCGTCCGCGATGGCATGGGAGATACCCTTAAGCTGTTCATCTATATATCGGTGTTTGTGGTGTTTCTCTATTCCCGCTCCTATCTTCAGGCCAGGAACCTGTTCAAAGGGGAGTTCTATGTGCTCGGGCTGTTCGGTGTACTTGGTATGATGGTGATGGTGTCGGCCCATAGCCTGCTGACCATCTATCTGGGGCTGGAGCTGCTTTCCCTGTCGATGTATGCACTGGTTGCGATGAACCGTGATTCAACTCTCGCCTCAGAGGCTGCAATGAAGTACTTCGTGCTTGGGGCGCTGGCGTCGGGGATGCTGTTGTACGGGATGTCGATGTTGTACGGTGTTACCGGCTCGCTGGAGCTGTCCCAGATCGGCAGGGGGGTGGCTGCTGCCGGCAGCGGAGACATGGTCCTAGTATTCGGCTTGGTATTTACAGTGGTCGGTCTGGCGTTCAAGCTGGGCGCAGTGCCGTTTCACATGTGGGTTCCCGATGTATATCAGGGGTCTCCCACAGCCGTTACCGTTTATATCGGCAGTGCACCCAAGATCGCTGCTTTTGCTATGGTGATGCGGCTGCTGGTGGATGGGCTCGAGGGGTTGCAGGAACATTGGCAGGGGATGTTGATTATTCTTGTGATTCTCTCCCTGGCAATAGGCAACATCACCGCCATCGCCCAGACCAACATCAAGCGGATGCTCGCCTATTCCACCATCGCGCATGTCGGCTATCTGTTGCTGGGTGTGCTCAGTGGAACCCAGAGTGGCTACGCATCTTCCATGTTCTATACGATAGTCTATGCGCTCATGAGCCTGGGTGGGTTTGGTATGATCATGCTCCTGAGCCGGGCCGGCTTCGAGGCCGATACTCTAGATGATTTCAAGGGTCTCAACGAACGCAGCCCCTGGTTCGCTTTCATGATGCTGATTCTGATGTTCTCCATGGCCGGGGTGCCGGTGTTCCTGGGGTTCTGGGCCAAGCTCTCTGTTCTCTCAGCAGTTGTCGAGGCAGGTATGGTATGGCTTGCGGTGGTTGCCGTGATCTTCTCCATCATCGGGGCGTTCTACTATCTGCGCATCGTCAAGCTAATGTATTTCGACAAGCCGGAAGACAGCTCTCCCCTCGATAGTGAAATAGATGTCCGGGTGATGTTGAGCGCCAACAGCCTGGCCATACTGGCTTTGGGGCTTTTCCCTGGTGCACTGATGGGGTTGTGCATCAGGGCATTGGGGGGCGCCTGAGTGCTCACTGGGATGGCGTGATCATTCTTCGCTACGCAGCTACAGGCAGGCTCTTATCCCCGAGAGGAACTACCTGAACCGACGAACCTGTTACCCGTTATCTGGGTTATTCCACGCCGAGGCGCTTCAGCAGCTTTTCCAGACGTAGTCCCACCTGATCCCAGAAAACCAGCGGGCCGCCCTGCTTTGCCCACTCATTCGCTGACAACTTGCGTAGTTCATTGAGGCGGGACTCCAGATTGTCCCGCTCTTCCTGGAGCTTGGCCAACTCTGCTGCAAGTTCTTCCTCTCCCAGCGGGAGTGCCTTGGTTGCCTTTTCCAGCATCTCGTCGATATGCTGCATGCGTGATTCGTATTCTCTAATGTGTCGTTCGACCAGCTCGTCTTCATAGCTCATGATGATCTCCTCACATGCTTCTACATAAAGGGATAGCGTGCGAATATCAAAGCCGATATTGATTCGAAGTATTGCGGCCAAGCTCCTTCTGCCACTTATCCCCTTTTATCCCGTGGTTCATTTGGTAGCTACGGTGCAGGTAGAAGAAGTGCCTTTTTCAGGCGGACGATCTGCTTGCGTCCATCGGCATCCACTACCGTGATGCTCTCCACACCTCCAGTATCCTCCTGCACCACCAACTCCAGCGGACGATGGATCAGATGTTCAACACTTTTGTCATCTTCGCTTTCCATCTCTATCGCGATGATATCATCGTTGGGATCGTAGCTGATTCCGGTGAGAGTGAGCCACTCGGCCTCTATCTGATCGCCGATGTCCAATCCGGCTACCTCAACCTCCGCCGAACAGGCCCCGGCGACCTTGCTGAAACGATCGAGATAGTTCATCCAGGTAGATTTATCGAGAGATTTTGTATTCATGCCAGCTACTCCTTGGGTCAGGTTTCGAACTTCGATAGATCATATATGGGTGCGACAGCAGAAAATTAAAGGGGCTTTGTCGTCCGTGGTGAGAGTTTGGTACGAGCGCACGACTGCCGCCGGAAAAGCCACGACAGATTCAGCGTCACGCCGGACTTTTGGCAGGGTAATGGGATGTGGGGTGCAAAGGTGTGGCCGTGAGGAAGCGTTACCCCGGCATCGTATTCGGGTCTTCAAGAAGAGGCCGGGTCGAGGCGTAGCCTTGGGGGAAAGGGTCGTTCCCTTGTCAAGATTGCTCCAGTGCATCCCAACTGCAAACAAGCCCAAGCTGGCCAAACACGATATAGAGAGTCTATTTTCCTGGTTGTTTCAGCACCACCCTTATCGAAAAGTAGATAACGGCACCAACCAGCCCGCTATACAGGCAGAATTTGTGCAGTGTGATAACGCCTACGAACCCGAGCATTGGATTAAGATATGAGAATGGATAGAATGGCTGGACATCGATATGCATGATGCTGTCCAGCACCACATGGCTGTAGGTTCCGATGAAGGCGCTGAGAAAGGCGACCCACCAGGATATTTTGACGGGTGCGGACTCCGTTGAAATATCGAGAATGTAAAGCCCGAACTCCGACAGATATTTTCCCGACAGTGCTGCAAATATTGCCAGCAGGGATGCGCCGACATAGGTGTGGGAGAATCCGTGCAGATGCCCTTCCCCTGTAATCAGCACGACCAGCGGCTGAATATCCATAATGATTTGCGCCCAGCCAAACACCATGAGGCTGAAGCTTCCCTGCAGTAGGGATTTGACCAGGATTCCTGGACCCATGTGGAAGGGGGTAAATGGCACTATATGTCCCTGAATTGCAATCTTTCTCGAGGTAAGAAGCTGGATATGCCAGGATTGAGGCTATGGTGGCAGTATGGCCGGCGTCACACCCGGTTCAAACAGCGATGCCGGGGCAGCGTTTCTCCTGAAAAATTCATCTCCCCGAAACCTCCGTCTCGGCAACCCCCTCTTTGCCATCCCGCAGGTAGGTGATGGTGATCCGATCGCCGGGCTCCAGCCGTTTGAGCACTCCGGAGAGCGCCTTGAGGTCGGCGCACTCCTGGCCGTCGATGCGGATGATGATGTCCCCCTCGCGCAGTCCCGCCGTGGCGGCGGGGGAGTCCGGTACCACGCCGGAGAGTCTGACGCCGGGGCCGCTCCAGGCGAAGTCGGGGACGGTGCCGAGGCGTACCTTGCGGGAGCTCTTCTGTGCGGTCGGGGCGCGGTTCCCTTGCGCCAGGCGGGTGGTCAGGGGCTGCTCCCGTCCGGCCAGGTACTCCAGCATCTCGCGGGCGGCGGTGGCCACCTTGACCAGTCCGTCGGGGTCGATCTTGTCGGCGGTGTCGCTCGGCCGGTGGTAGTCCAGGTTGGGGCCGGAGAAGAGCTGGATGGCGGGGATCCCGGCCTCGTGGAAGCTCACCTGGTCGCTGGCGTCCAGTGGCTCCTGTACCAGCGCCATCTCCACCCCGGTGACGAAGCCCACCCCGCGTACGATGTGCGCCCATTCGCTGGCGGATTCGGCGCCCAGTACCAGCAGCTTGCCGTCGCCCAGCCGGCCCACGGTGTCGAGGTTGATCATGGCGATGCATCTGTCGGCGGGATAGCGGCCGCTGTGGGCCAGGTAGTGGCGTGAGCCCCTGCGCCCGGCCTCCTCGCCGGCGAAGGCGATGAAGATGACGCTGCGTTCCGGCTTGAAGCTCTTGCCCAGGGTGCGCGCCAGCTCCAGCAGCACCGCCACGCCGCTGGCGTTGTCGTCGGCGCCGGGGTGGATGCGGCCGCGGAACCGCTCCTCGCGCGGCTCCGGCCAGCCCCTTCCAAGATGATCGTAGTGGGCGGCGATGACCACGCTCTGCCCATCGTATTCGCGGCGGCTGCCGGGGATGACGCCGATGACGTTCCTCAGCACGCTACTCCTCCCCGCCTCACCGCCGCTCTCCTCCCAGCTCTGGAAATAGCCCTCCTCTCCCGCCGGCTGCAGGCCGGCCTCGCGGAACCGGTCGGCGATATGGTCGGCGGCCCGCTCCAGACCGGCGCTGCCGAAGCCGCGCCCCTCCAGCTCCTCGCTGGAGAGGAGGCGGATGGTCTCCAGCATCCGCTCACCGGAGAAGGGGGCGGGGTAGCTGGCCAGTGGCTCCCGCGGTGCCAGGCTGCCCCGGGCGACCCGCTGGATCTCGCCATTGCCGTCGGGCAGGAAGCGGGTGAGGGGGGAGGCGAGCAGCGGCCAGCGCCCCTTGGCCACGTTGGCGGGCTCCTCCCCTGCGAAGGCGAGGTAGCTGTACTTGTGGTAGTGGGGCAGCTTGCGCCCGAGTCCCGGCAGGGCGGCGGGGTTA
>JALSRO010000469.1 GCA_026984715.1 Chromatiales bacterium
CAGATGCCCCGAGTGTTCCCCGGCGGCCACTGTGGAGCGATACAGATCGGGAAAGACGTGGGGGAACTCCTTCAACGCATCGGCCAGAGTATGCCCCTCCAGCACCTTGGCACGCACTGCCAGGATAATCTTTTTCAAGCGCATCTTTTCCGACTGCTCCGCTGCGGTAGCCAAAGCGCTTTCAACGGGCATTCCGGACTGAACCAGGGTGGCGAGCTGACGGGTGACCAGCGCCAGTTCCGTTGCATTGATGCCGCGGCGCAGCGCAAAACCGCTGGCACGGCGTGCCTCGCGCTGTTCCACCGCCTCTACCGAAAGCGGTGTCCACCCCTTGTCTCGCAGCTGCTGCCGGATCTGACGGGCGGTATCGCCCTCCATGACCCCTTTGCGCTCCCGCCCCCCGGCATCCAGTACCTGATATTCGAAGGCACCCATCAGTCGGCTATCGCCCTCTCGGCAGGGGAGACCATGAGACCAACTGCGGTATCGCGCTGCACCGCCCTCCTGTTTGCCGTTTCAGCAGCATGGAATCCAGCGGTCAGGGCTCCCGTAATGCATTTGAGACAGATTTCACACCTCTTCCGCGACACGCAACACCTCTTCCAGGCTGGTATGACCATCCAGTACCGCCTGCATTCCCTCCTGTCGCAGACTGCGGGAGCGGGTACGTGCATGGGCCTCCAACTCCTGCTCATTGGCGTTCTCATGGATCAGCGACCGCATACGTTCATCGAAGACCACTAGCTCATAGAGACCACGCCGCCCAATATACCCCTGCTGATTACACTGCTTACAACCCTTGGGGCGATGAATGGTCGGCCGATGTTCAGGGGAAACGCCCAGCTGGCGGCATTCGGCTTCGCTGGCGATATGAGGCTCCTTGCAGTGAGGACAGAGACTGCGCACCAGACGCTGGGCCAGCACCCCTACCACACTGGAGGCCAACAGGAACGACTCCACTCCCATATCACGCAAACGGGTCACCGCACCGACTGCGGTATTCGTGTGCAGAGTGGACAGCACCAGATGGCCGGTCAGACTGGCCTGCACTGCGATCTCGGCGGTCTCCAGATCCCGGATCTCCCCCACCATCACCACGTCTGGATCCTGGCGCAGGATGGCCCGCAGACCGCGCGCAAAGCTCATATCCACCTTGGTATTGACCTGGGTCTGGCCAATCCCGTCCAGATAGTACTCGATGGGATCCTCGACAGTGAGGATATTGCGGCTGGAACTGTTCAACCGGGTCACGGCCGCATATAGTGTAGTGGTCTTGCCCGAGCCGGTGGGACCGGTGACCAGAATGACGCCGTGCGGCCGGTGAATGAGGTGGTCGATGGCATCGCGGGTGGCTGCCGGCATGCCGAGGTGTTCCAGATCCAGCCGGCCGGCCTGCTTGTCGAGCAGACGCATCACCACCCGTTCGCCATTTCCTCCCGGAAGGGTCGAAACACGAACGTCCACTGCCCTCCCGGCAATCCGCAGTGAGATGCGACCGTCCTGGGGAACCCGTTTCTCGGCGATATCGAGTTTCGCCATCACCTTGATGCGCGACACCAACAGGGGCGCCAGCGCACGGTTCGGCTGCAGCACGTCCCGCAATACGCCATCGACGCGGAAGCGCACGCGCAAGCGGCGCTCGAATGGTTCGATATGAATATCCGATGCATCCGCCTTGACCGCCTCGGTAAACAGCGCATTGATGAGACGGATGATCGGTGCATCGTCCTCGCTCTCCAGCAGATCTTCCGGCTCGGAAAGCTGCTGGGCGACACTGGCCAGATCCATCTCGTCGTCCAGGCCGTCCATCTGCAACATCGCCTCGCCGCTGCCGCTCTCATAAAGCTGCTGCAACACCTGCTCGAACCGCTCGGCATCCACCCGCTCCAGCCGCAGAGGCAATCCTGCGAAACGGCGCACCTCACCCAGGATCAGAGGCGCCACATCCTGCTTGCAAAGCACCTGGGCATGCCCTTCACCAACGCCGGTGATCAAGACACCGTGGCGCCGCGCAAAGGGGAACGGCAACCGTATCGGCTGCTGCAGCTCCTCCCCTTCTGCCGGGACGCTCCCCAGCACCGGTTCGATTCGGGTAGCCGGTTCGCTCATCAGGGTCCACTCTTGCCATTGTCACCCGGGAGCGGCAGTGAGAGCCCCTTGCCTGGCCTGTCGGGCGGCAGCCCCGGAGAGTGCTTGCCCAGCTCCGTCTCTTCGAAGGGGGGTGGAAGTACCGGAAGGTCTGACATCTTCTTCATCAGCGGCGTATCTTCGGCACGCATCAGTGATGAAAGACTGTTGCGGATCTCCAGCTGTTCACCGCGGATATAGTTGTACTTGTCGCTGGTGATACGCCCGATGGTCGAGGCATCACGCAGGATTACCGGGCGCATGAATACCATCAGGTTGCGCTTGACCTTGATGGTCTTGTTGTAGCGGAACAGCCACCCTAGTACCGGAATATCTCCCAGTAGGGGTACACGCTGCTCACGCACATCCATCTTGTCGTCGATCAGCCCTCCCAACACCAGAATTTTGCCATTGTCCACCAGTACACTGGTCTTGATGGCACGCTTGTTGGTGTAGGGGCCCAACTCGGAGTCCTGGCTCACACTGGAGATCTCCTGCTCAATCTCCAGCCGGACGGCACTCCCTTCGTTGATCTGTGGCCGCACCTTGAGCTTCAGCCCCACATCCTGCCGTTTGATGGTCTGAAAGGGGTTGGTAGGATTGGAGCTGTTGCCTACGGTAGTGAAGGAGCCGGTCACAAAGGGCCGGTTCTCGCCGACCACGATCTCCGCCTCTTCGTTGTCCATGGTGACGATGTTCGGAGTGGAGAGAACGTTGGTGCTGCCATCCGAGGTCAGCGCCCGCAGCAGGGCCCCAAAATCGGTACCCGCTCCCCCGACATTACCTATCACCATGGCCAGCCCGTTGCTCAGGGTCAACCCCTTTTTCTGCTGGGCGCTGGCGATACTCCCGGCCAGGCCGCTGATGCCTCCAAAATCGATGGTTCCGATGGGCGCCATACCGGATGTGCTGCCGCCGTTGGTTCCATCGACAATCCACTCTACCCCCAGCTCACGCTTACGATCCAGCGACACTTCGGCGATGATGGTCTCTACCAGAACCTGGGCCCTTGGAATATCCAGCTTGGCAATCACCGCCTGCAGGGAGCGGAACTGGTCGGGTGGAGCCGTGATAATCAGTGCATTGGTTCCCTCGTCCGCCTGAATGCTGACATTCGCCATCACCGCACGACCCGCCGCACCTGCGGTGGCAACCGCCTTCGACCCCCTGGCAGGCGTTACTCTTCTGGCTCCGGACTGTTGCTGAGCCGCCTTCTTCTCTGCTTCACTGATCCCCATCAGTACCTTGGCCAGATCGACCGCCTTGGCATAGCGCAGGTAGACAACCTGGGTGTTACCGCCACCCACCTCGATAGGGGTATCCAACTCGGTGATGATACGGCGCATGCGCAACCGCTCCGCCGGATCCCCCCCCAGCAGAATGCTGTTGGTGCGTTCATCGGCAACGAACAGTGGGCCCTGAATCCCCTGCGACTTTCCCTTGCCTCCCTTCTGCTGCAGACTGGACAGAATCCGCACCACTTCGGCAGCCGAGGCGTGCTCCAGCTGGATCACCTCCACTTCACTGCTGCCCGGTTGATCGATATTGCGAATAATCTTGCGCAAGCGGGCAATATTGGCCGCCCGATCCGAGATTATCAGTGTGTTGGTGGCCTGATATGCCGCCATATGCCCCTGTGGCGGTACCAGTGGCCGCAGTACCGGCACCAGCTGCGCAGCAGAGACATGTTTGATCTGAATCACCTGGGTCACCATGTCATTGCTCGGTGCCCCGCGATTGGCGCCGGTCACCACCGGCAACCCGGCCTGTTTGGCATTCGCCGCCGGCACGATACGGGTGGTATCACCATCGGGGATGGCCGCAAAGCCGTGTACTTCGAGCACCGAGAGAAATACTTGATAGATCTCGTCGGCAGCCATCGGGCGGGAAGAGACGACGGTCACCTTGCCCTTGACGCGCGGGTCGATGACGAAATTCCTGCCGGTGATATCCGCCACCGTCTGAATCACGACGTTCAGATCCGCATCCTTGAAATTGAGGGTTACCTGTTCATCCTCGGCCCGTAGTGGTGTCACCATCATCAGTAGCAGGAACACCCCCAACAGAGACATCCGCATCGGCAGCGGCAGAGACCGCACTCCAGTCATGAATCCTTTCCCATTTTTGTTGACAAGCTGTGATGACTGTAACAAAGGCATGTAGTGAGACCCTTTGGTTAATAGTTTGTTCAGCGCCGAAGCGGCTCATTCATCCAGTGACAGAGTAACGGTCTGACGCCGCCCACGGCGCTCCACCACCACGCTCATCTGAGAAGCGCTGGAGAGCTGTCCGAGCAGGGCAAGCCCGTTTGCCGGATCGCTCAGATCCATCCCGTTGACGCTGACTATGACATCACCGGAGCGCAGGCCCAAGCGGTTGAACAGTGCCCTGTCCTTTCCGGGAAACAGTTTGTAACCCTTGATTCGCCCCCCTTCGCGTACCGGACGGGAACGAATCAACCCCACCAACTCCTGCGGATTGCTGAGCAACTTGTCCCGGTAGCTACGCAGCTCCGCCGGCGTGATTCGCGGAGTGATTCTGTTTCTTGCAGAGGAACTCCCCGCAGGCCTGGTGGAGACTCTCCCCCTGGCCACCGGACCACTCTTGCCAAACTCCTTGGGAAGACGCAGAGTCTCCATGCGCCCCACCCTGCTCTGCAGGATAACACGATCCGCAGCGATCTCCTTGAGAATGGCACCACCCGGCAGCTTGTCGTCCACCGCATAGTATTTCTCTTCCCCTCTCGGTTCGGAGATGATCGCCCTGGCCAGCTCCTTGTCCGAAGTAGCTATCACCCCGCGTAACACCAATCTGAGGCGCGTCTCCGGCACCTCCGCAACAACCGGTGCAGAACTGCTGTTGTTAGCGGCGGCAGTTCCAAACAGGTGCAGACGGGCCAGATCCACTGCAGCCGCCACCTTGCCGGCAGGAGCACCCTCGGCCGCTGGAGCCGTTGCAGCCGGGATCTCCCCTCCATCCGGATCAGCCGGAATCAGCAACCAGGTGAGTCGGGCCATGCTATAGGCCAGCATCACCACCAACAGCAACGACACCCAGTAGGGCAGACGTGGCAGCTGCTGCTGAAGATAAGGAATAACCGTTTTTTCCAGATAGGTCTTTGTCATACCGGTGGGCTTGCCAACCCCGGGAAAAACAGCACCCCCGGAGCACCATACCCCTCTGATTCATACACGAAAGCAGCCGTTCTCCAACGGAGACAGCCGAACATCAAACATGTTCCATCTCCAACCTGGAGACAGGACACCGCAACCCTTGCGCTCCGCGTGTAATGCCCCTTTGCCACGAACCGAACGGAACCATGGTCTGAGCCATCGCTGACCCGAGGTTGAAAAAATAGAGCGAGGATGATTGATTTCAACAATCTGTCAATGGCAAAGTTCCCACCACACCTCCAACGCGCGAACGTTATATAATATTACATTTGGCTGCCGGTAACTATTCAGGGCGCACAAAAAACGATCCTGGGCGCTCGGGGTGTCCCAGCAATGCCTTGCCGGGGCCCGCTGCCGACTACTTGCGCAATGAACAGCCACAGCCTCAATAACAGGCTGTTGAAAAACGATGTTTTTCGGCAGCCTGTTTGCGGCACAGGGATGTGCCGCCATTTTCAATGGCGTCAAGCCATTGAAAATGAAGGGGGTGGGAAATCACACTTTTCCAGCCCCGCGTTGAAAAAGACCATGGATGGGCTTTCGCAACATCTTGATAAGGGGGATGGCGCCTGGATACTACACCGCGCTCTCGCTGGGGTTTCAGAGGCCCCGCCCCATCCCACCAGTGAATGTTTCCATAGATCGGCCCCGACCATCCGATTTTTATGGCCCTTCGTCATTTCACAGGGATTTCATCTGACCGCAACCGCTCTGCGGCCAGGCCCTTGACAGGCCCTGCCGGCCAACGGCACCCTGTCCGGCAACGGAGACTGTGGCATTACCGGCTTCGATAAAACCAGTAACCAACTGAATCAATTAGATATATTGGATAGCAGGCCTATAGAGACCCCAACTCCTCATGCAGACGGTTTTCTGGCTGGCAAGCACCTGTCGAGGATGGCAGTCTTTGGAGAAGCTCCAGCAATTCTGCGCGAAATGACAAAGAGTCACCTCCTCCATTAACTCCGGCAACAATATTCGTATTCAGCCGTGGCGAGCCGGTTGGCAGCAAGGCTGTCGGCCCGATGTTGCCGGTAA
>JALSRO010000470.1 GCA_026984715.1 Chromatiales bacterium
CCGGCAATGACTACGGTGAGCCTACCAATGCCGACCCCGATATCGATGTCACCGCGCTCACCAACGAGGTAGGTGCTCTGGAAGGGCTGAACGGAAGCCGGATGCGCATGCGTTGCACCAGCGATCCGGCGGATAGCTGCACCGACAACGATAGTAGTGACTGGAATCTGGAAGCATGGAAGATTGTACCGGCGCTGGGAGAGGCGTTTGGGCCCTGGAATGGGGGGGTGAAGCAGAACTCCTACTATGTGGCGGGGCTGGCCTACTACGCCAATACCGAGGACATCCGCTCCGATTTCGAGGGTAAACAGTCTATCACCACCTACATGATCGATACCCAGGAGTACCACTCATCGCCGCTGGTGGGCAGCGCCAATATGCTCTGGCTGGCGGGGAAGTATGGCGGGTTCGAGGATCAGAACGGCAACGGTCAGCCCGATCTGACGGAAGAGTGGGACAAGGATGGGGATGGTCAGCCGGACAACTATGTGCTTGCCAATCAACCTGCCAAACTGGTGGCCGGACTGAAGAGCTCGTTCACCGACATCTACCGGCGTCTCTCCTCCATCGCCTCGGTGGCGGCAAACTCCACCGAGCTGAATACCGGCACCCGAATCTATCAGGCCCGCTTCAACAGCGGCAACTGGCAGGGGGATCTGATCTCTTACAAGGTGGATCCCGATGGCAGTGTCGGGGATGTGGTCTGGAAGGCGACCGACCATCTGCCGACCCCATCCAACCGTAGAATCTTCAGCTGGAACCCCGACAGCAGCAGTACCAGCAAGGGGATCGAGTTCGTCTGGAGTGACCTGAGTACGGCCCAGCAGGATGCACTGAATCATTCCAGTGACGGCAGCAACGATGGTGCCGGTCAGGATCGCCTGCAGTATCTGCGCGGTAAACAGAACAACGAGCAGCAGAACGGCGGACAGTTCCGGGATCGGGTCAACTGGCTCGGTGATATCGTCCACTCCAACCCCCATTTTGTGGGCAGTGACGACTTTGGCTACTCTCTTCAAGGGACGGGGAGCCCCTTGGAGAGTGAGGGTAGTGCCTATGCCGCCTTCCGTGCCAGTGCCACCTATACCAATCGTCCTCCAATGCTCTATGTGGGGGCCAACGATGGCATGCTGCATGCATTCAACGCCATGACCGGTGAGGAGTTGTTTGCCTATGTTCCCAATGCGGTCATTCCCGGACTCAGCGCACTGACATCTCCTTCCTATAGTCACCGTTACTACGTTGATGGCTCTCCCTGGAGTGCCGATGCCTGGCTGGATGGCCAGTGGAAGACCGTGCTGGTCAGCTCCCTCGGTGCCGGTGGCAAGGCGGTGTTCGCCCTGGATGTCACCGATCCAGTCAACTTCAGCAGTAGCGATGTGTTGTGGGAGTACACCGATGGCGAGCTGGGTTACACCATCGGCCAGGTAACCATTGCGCGGATGGCCAATGGTGCATGGGCTGCAATCTTCGGCAACGGCTACGAGAGCAGCAGCAAGCGGGCGCAGCTATATATCGTCAATCTGGAGGATGGTACCCTGATCCGCCGCATCGACACCGGCGCCGGTGACAGCAGCGACCCCAATGGTCTCTCCTCGCCGATCCCCGTGGATGTCAACGGCGATGCCATCGCCGACTTCATCTACGCTGGTGATCTGCTGGGAAACCTGTGGAAATTCGATGTTACCGACAGCGATGCCGGCAGTTGGGAGATCGCCTTCGGCTCGCCGGCCACACCGCAGCCGCTGGTTACCGCTCACGACGCCTCTGGCCACCCCAAACCGATTACCAGCAAGCCGGAGGTGGGCAGACACCCCTACGGCGGGGTGATGGTCTACTTCGGTACCGGCAAGTATTTCGAGACCGGCGACGATCTGGTTGGCAGCAATCCCCAGATCCAGTCTTTCTACGCGGTTCGCGATCTGGGAGCCACGGTGAATGCCTCGACGGAGCTTCAGGAGCAGACCATTCTGGCGGAGCAGATCGATTTCAATACCCGATTGCGGGTCACCACCAACAACCTGGTCGACTGGACCACACAGAAGGGGTGGTATCTGGATCTGATTTCTCCTGTTCTGGGCACCCAGGGTGAGCGGGTGATTACCCCACCGATTCTGCGTTACGGACGGGTCATCTTCACTACTCTCATTCCGATTGCCGACCCATGCAAGTACGGAGGCAACAGCTGGCTGATGGAGCTGGATGCGTTGACCGGATCGCGCTTGAAGAAGAGTCCTTTCGATCTCAATGGTGACGACAAGTTCGATCATGCCGACGAAATCAATGTGGGGGATCTGGATGGTGATGGCAATGACGATGTGGTGCCGGTCAGCGGCAAGCAGTCCACCGATGGCGGAATCAGTACCAATCCCGCCATCTTCGACGCCGGAAACGGGAAGGAGGTGAAGATCTCCAGCAAGTCGAATGCCAATTTCGATATCACCGTGGAATCCAGCGGCAGTCCCTCCGGGCGCAAGTCATGGCGGCGGCTTCAGTGAAAAGCGGCGTGACGGGAGCCGCTGTGCCGGCGTCTGGAACAGGCCGGTGCTCCTCCAGTGGCGGCTTTACTCTGGTGGAGGTGATGGTGGCGCTGGTCATTTTCACCGTGAGCCTGCTGGGGTTGGCCGGGTTGCAGGCGGCTTCCCTGCGTGACAACCAGGTTGCCTACCTGAACACAGTGGCTTCGCGCCTGGTCAACGATATGGGAGAGCGTATCCGGGCGAACCGGGAGGGTGCGCTGGCAGGTGACTACACCGTCGACAACATCAATGGTACCGTCTCCACCCCCCCTGCCGACTGCTATTCCGGTAGCTGCGGTTCCGATGACATAGCCGCTACGGATGCCTACGAATGGCTCACTGCCATCGAGACACAGCTGCCGTCGGGGAAGGGGCGTGTGATCTCCAATGGAAATGTCTTCACAATTACTGTGATGTGGGATCAGGCGCGTAGTGGAGCGAGCGGGACCGGGTGCAACAGCAGTGACCCGGACGATCTCAAGTGTCTGCAGATCCAGGTGCGCCTGTGAACGGCCGACCGTTTGAATCGCAGCTTGGGAGGCCGCTGCTGCAGGTGGGGTTTACCCTGGTGGAGCTGATGGTCGCCATGGTGGTAGGTCTCATCGTGATGGCCGGGATAGGCCAGATATTTATCCACTCCAAGCGCAGTGCCGCCCTCCAGGATGAGCTCTCCATGCTGCAGGAGAATGGCCGTTACGCCATGCAGCTGCTGCGGAACGATATTCTCGATGCCGGTTATCTCGGTTGTGGCCATGTGGCGAGTCTGGCGGACAGTATCCGCAGCACCGGCAGCTACGCAGACAATTTTACCGTCGGCGTCAATGGCTACGAGGCTTCCTCCAGTGGCTGGATCCCCCCGCTGCCGCCAGAACTGGACGACCCTGCCATCGGGAGTGACGACGTGTTGCCGGGAACCGACGTGATTACGGTCCGTTATGCCGAAGGTGATGGGTTGAGAATGACTCAGCCCAAGGACTCGTATCTGTTCCGCGTGACCAATCTCTCCACGGAAGCCGGCGCCTGTGCCGGAGGAACGGACAGTTACAGCGGCCTCTGCGCGGGAGACCTGATGATTGTCTCAGACTGCACCAAGGCACGCACCTTCGTTATTCAGGGTCTCCACGTCGGAGGAGGCAGTCTGGCAATCTACCATGACAACCCCGCGTGGGGAGACGCCAGCGACCTCGAACCCGCCAATCACTTCAATCCGGCCTATAGCTACCTGTTCAAGGCGACGACCGTCTCCTACTTTATCCACATGCGTGATCCGGCCAGCGGCGTTCCCTCCCTTTATCGCAAGGTCGGAAACGGGGCACCCGAGGAGTTGGTCGAGGGGGTCGAAAACATGCAGATTCTCTATGGTGTGGACAGTGACGGTGACAACATCCCCAACCAGTTCCTCCATGCCGACAGTGTCGGCAATTTCCAGCGGGTGGTCAGTGTCCGTGTAGCCCTGCTGCTGCGCACCATCACTGAAAAGGCAAACAGGCCCGCCTCGGCAAAGAACATCAAACTGCTGGATACCGAGCTCACCACCCCTGCCGATCGCCATGTCAGAAGGGTGTTCGGATTTACAGTCCGTATCCGCAACCAGTAGTGGCAGAGCGCCAAACCCGTGACCAGGAGTCTTTACTGCCCGCACAGGGAGGGAGATGTCTGAAGCCCTCGACGTGATATGGTCGGTCGTGAGGTCGAAGGTCCTCGCGGGAGAAGTGGGGAGGCCGGACGGTCAGGAAAGGGTTCTGTCCCTCCCGGCTATCATTTGTGCACCCCGTCCAGCCCTGCCTCCGCCATGGCAACAGCCCGGAATACGGCACGCCCCTTGTTCATGGTCTCTTTCCACTCCAGGCGCGGTATGGAGTCGTAAACGATTCCGGCACCGGCCTGGATGTGCAGCTGCTGCTCCTTGATAACCGCGGTGCGGATGGCGATGGCGGTGTCCATGTTGCCGGACCAGGAGAGATAACCCACTGCGCCGGCGTAGATCCCCCGTTTCACCGGTTCCAGTTCGTCGATGATCTCCATGGCGCGGATCTTGGGGGCGCCGCTGACGGTACCGGCGGGGAAGGTGGCGCGCAGTACGTCCATGGCGCTCATTCCCGGTCGAAGTTTGCCGACAACGTTGGAGACGATATGCATGACGTGGGAGTAGCGCTCGATGACCATCCTGTCAGTGAGCTCCACGCTGCCCAGCTCGGCGATGCGGCCTACGTCGTTTCTGCCAAGATCGATCAGCATCAGATGTTCCGCCAGCTCCTTGGGATCGGCGAGCAGCTCTTCAGCCATGGCCTGATCCTCCTGCTCGTCCCTGCCGCGGCGGCGGGTGCCGGCGATGGGGCGCACGGTTACCTCATCCTGCTCCAGCCGAACCAGGATCTCCGGTGATGAACCGACGATATGGAACTTGCCCAGATTCAGGTAGTACATGTAGGGCGAGGGGTTGAGGCTGCGCAGCGCCCGGTAGAGGTGCAGCGGCGGGGCGTTGAAGGGGATGGAGAGGCGCTGGGAGAGCACCACCTGCATCACGTCCCCTTCGGTGATGTACTGTTTGGCCCGCTCCACGGCCCGTTCAAAGCTCTCCTGGCTGAAGCCGGAGATGAAATCGGTCTCCTCAATCTGTACCGGGCGTGGATGAAAGCGGTGCTGTACCGGACAGGAGAGGCGATCCACCAGCTCTCCCAGCCGCTGCTGTCCACGCTGCCAGGCGTCTGTTTCGACCGGGTTGCAATGGATAATCACATAGAGCTTGCCGCTCAGGTTGTCGAACACCACCACCTCGTCAGAGACCATCAGCAGGATATCGGGGGTCTGCAACGGGTCGGGATTGGGGCAGTGGGCCAGCCGTGGCTCGATGTAACGTACTGTATCGTAGCCAAAATAACCCACCAGGCCACCGGTGAAGCGAGGCAACTCTTCCAGCTCGGGCACCTTGTAGCGTGCCTGAAAGGATTCAATCCAGGTCAGCGGATCGTCTGTTTCAAACTGCTCGCTGATTTGGCCATCCCGGAGCAGGGTGATCTGCTGTCCGGACACCTGAAGAACCGTATGACAGGGCAGGCCGATGATGGAGTAGCGCCCCCATTTCTCTCCGCCCTGCACCGATTCCAGCAGGTAGGAGTAGGGGCCATCGGCCAGTTTCAGATAGGTGGAGAGCGGGGTGTCGAGATCCGCCAGCACCTCGCGCATCAGCGGGATGCGGTTATAGCCTTGGGCGGCAAGGGAAGCAAACTGTTCGGGTGTCATCGTCAATTACCTGTACACGCAGAGGAACACGAGATTGGGGAATCAGAAAAAATTCAGTTCCGCCATCGGTTTCTGCTGTTTGTCAGGTAATCTGCGTTCATGATGTATCAAGTTTGCCTTACGGCAGCAACTCCTGCAACTCGGTCATCCTGTCAATGACGGCATCGGGGTTCGCCTCGCGGATATCGACGCCGTGGTTGTAGCCGTAGCTCATGCAGACGATGTTGAATCCGGCCGCCCGGGCCGCCTTCACGTCGCTTACCGAATCGCCGATCATCAGTGCGTTCCGGGGCTGTACCGAAAAGAACTCTGCGGCATACAGCAGCGGCAGGGGATCGGGTTTCTTGCGCGGCAGGGTGTCGCCGCTGATCACAATGCTGAACAGATCATGGATCCCCAGCTCCTTGAGTAGTGGAATGGTGAACTGCTCCGCCTTGTTGGTCACGCTGCCCAGCGGATAACCGGCCTTCTTCAGGCTGTCCAACGCTTCTGAAACGCCGGGATAGAGGTGGCTGCGTTTGCTGGTGTTGTCGGCATACAGCTCCAGGAAGAGCGGGTAGGCGCGGGCATACA
>JALSRO010000471.1 GCA_026984715.1 Chromatiales bacterium
CGACACACCACAGCAACTGCTTTCAATCCCGCAGGCATCCCCCTGATTGCTGGCATTTGCCACCTTGGCGTAAGCATCGCGCACCTCCTGGCGATGAGTGTCCTGCCGGGCGTGATCCGTGGTTTCCGGTTTGGGTGAACAGCATGAACTCATGATTCTCTCCTCGTTTTAATCTGGTTAATCTGGCTTGAAAAAATGACTCAACTGAATCAATACCTCAGGTTCCAGCCAGCAGTCGACATGTTTGCCGCGCCGCTCCATCTGAATCAGGCCGGCACGGTGTAGCTCCTTGAGATGATGGGAGAGGGTCGATGGTGCGATATCCAGCCCCTCGTGCAACTCACCTACGCAAAAACGTCTGGTTTCATCCATCCCGCAACGGGTGCCCGGTGTGCAGCAGTTCATCAGACGATAGAACAGCGCCAGCCGATGGGGATTGCTCAATGCCTTGAACATCTCTGGCAACGGTTTGCCGTCAATACTATATTTCGACATGTTTCGAATTATAGGCGAGTGCTCTCTGTCATGCAAGCGAAAGGTGGGGCTTTCATATAGGCCATGCTATGGCAGCTGGTTTTGTGTCGAGTGGAAAGGGATGGCAGGTACCGGCTGGCAACCGGCTTCTATTGGCGCTGCAGCTTGTTTCTTGCCCGGGCGATGGTTTCACATAGCTGTTCTGTCCCCTGCAGAATGCGTGGTCCCTGCCGCTGGAGCAGATCCGGGGAGATGAAATAGAGGTTGTCATGGGCAACTGCCCGGAGTTGCGGCCAGCGGCGCCAGTTCTCCAGCCATTCACGGTCTTGTTGTGCACCTCTTGCGGAAGTGATGATGGCGTCCGGATTGGCGGCAAGTACGGCCTCGATATCGATTGCAGGTGCCAGTGCGGAGAGTCCGGCAAAGACATTGTTGCCGCCGCACAGGCTGATTGCCCTGCTGATGAGCTGTTCCCCATTGATGGTGATCAGTGGCCGGTGCCAGATCTCATAGAAAACCTGTACCGGTCTCACTCCATGGTAACGCTGGCGCAGCTGCTCCAGCTGCTTGCGGAACCGGTTTGCAAACTGCCGGGCTGTTTCTGTTGTGCCGGCCAGTCTGCCCAGTTTTTCAATCTCGGTGGCGATATCCTGCAGTTGGCGCGGTTCACTCAGGTAAATGGCAAACCCAAGCGAACGCAGCCGTTCGATATCCTCTTTCCGGTTACCGCTCTCCCAGGCGAGGATCAGATCGGGTTTCAGAGCAATGATGGTTTCGAGATCCAGACCGGTGTACCCGCCAACACGAGGAACCTTTCGGGCCGCGGCGGGATAGTCGCTGTATCTTGTCGCGCCCACCAGTGTCGCTCCTGCTCCGGCTGCAAACAGGTTTTCGGTGTTGTGGGGCGCCAGGCTGATGACCCGTTTTGCCGGCTGGGAGAGGCGTACTGTGTCGCCAACCGCGTCCTGTACCACAACTTCCGCCGACACTTCGACGGCCAACAGGGTTATACTAAGACAAACGACAGTAACGCAAGATTCAGCAAGCCTCCAGGTGCTCAGTCGCGCCGTTGCAGCCCTTGACAAGGGTACGCCATTCCCTTCGGGCTGCGTCTTGATCCGGAGCGCCTGGGGGGCTCTGAATCCTGCTTTACTGTCGTTTGTCTTGGTAATGAGCAGGAACAGAGTTCTGAATATCGATTTCATGCAAACCATCCCTTTCTGGCGCCGCAAATCCCTGGATGAAATGACCCGTGCAGAGTGGGAGTCGCTGTGTGATCGTTGCGGCAAATGTTGTCTCCACAAGCTGGAAGATGAGGAGAGTGGCAAGGTCTATTATACGAATGTCGTGTGCAGTCTGCTGGATTTTGAAAGCGGCTGCTGTACCCGCTATTCCGAACGCAGCCGTCTGGTGCCCAGTTGTCTGACGCTCTCCACGGAGAACATTCCCCAGCTTCACTGGATGCCGATCAGCTGTGCCTATCGCTTGATCGCGGAGGGAGAGGATCTGCCGGAGTGGCATCCGCTGCGCAGTAACGATCCCGACAGTGTCGTCGAAGCCGGTGTGTCGGTGCGTGCCTACGCCATACCGGACTGTGAACTGGATGATCTGGATAGTGAACTTGAACAACACATAATCGAATGGCTGGAGTAGGGTATGGGTAAGGTGTTTATAGTGCTGGGTGCGGTAAATGGTTTTCTGAGCGTGGCGCTGGGAGCCTTCGGCGCCCATGGTCTGCGGGGCCGGATTTCGGATCATCTGCTGGCGGTATTTCAGACCGGGGTGCAGTATCAGATGTACCATGCGTTGGCGCTGCTTTTCATCGGCCTGTGGGCCGCAAAAAATCCGCAGCTGCGTTATCCGAACTGGTCGGGCGGATTGCTGCTGGCGGGAATCGTGTTGTTCTCCGGAAGTCTCTATCTGCTGGCGCTCACCGGAACCCGTTCTGTCGGAATCATCACTCCGTTCGGCGGGATCTGTTTTCTGGCGGGTTGGGCGGTTCTGGCGTCTGGATCGCTGAAACCGGGAAAATAGCGTCAATCCTTCGTCACACCGACGGATTGTGTGTCAAGAGTATGACTGTTTCACCATGAAGAACATGAAGGTTTTTCCAGAAATAGGCCGATTGGCCGCTCCCCCTCCATGTTCTTCATGGTGAAAACGGATACCTGGTTTGCCCGGAACAGACAACCAGGCTATTTCAGCTTGTCGATCCCCAGCATCTTGAGGATATATTTCTCGAAGATCGGCTCGCTGGTGCCCTTTTTCATCTTGTTGATGAAGTATTTCTCGAACGCCTTCTTGGCCAGATGAACCCACTTGCCTTTCTTCATCCAGGCCACGTTGCGCGGCGGGATCTGTGGAATCGCCACGAAGGCGGCGCCGGTGTCGCCCATGTCCGCCAGGCAGATGGCATTCCAGGTGGCCTGGGTGGAGGGTTCCTCGCCCTGCAGTGCGTCACGGATGTTGTGGGCAACGGCCGTAGCCATCGACTCGATCATGTAGCCGGTCTTGGGTGCCCCGGTAGGGACCGGGGTGACCTCTACCGGCGGGATGGCGATGCAGACGCCGACCGAATAGATGTTGTTCCACTTGGGGTTGCGCTGGTAGTCGTCCACCTTGACGAAGCCGCGCGGGTTGACCAGATCCTCGCCCACCGCCATCACCGGGTCCACCCCCTTGAATGCGGGCAGCATCATGGAGAAGTTGAACGGCAGCTCATGTTCCTTGACGGGTTCGCCCTGTTCGTTGTGTTCGGTGACGAACATGGTGCCATCTTCCACTTTGGTGACCTTGGCGTTGCAGATCCAGGGGATGTGGCGCTGACGCAGCTCGGACTCCAGCATCCCCTTGGAGTCGCCGACACCACCCAGCCCGAGATGGCCGATGTAGGGTTCGGAGGTGACGAAGGTCATCGGAACCTGATCGCGGATCTTGCGTTTGCGCAGATCCGCATCCATGATGAACGCAAACTCATAGGCAGGCCCGAAGCAGGAGGCGCCCTGCACGGCACCCACCACGATCGGGCCGGGCTGTTCGACGAACTTCTGCCACTTCTCATACGCCTTCTCGGCATGGTCCAGGGTGCAGATGGAGCTGGTAAAGCCCTCTGGTCCGGTGCCCTCGATCTCGTCGAATGCCAGCTTGGGGCCAGTGGCGATGACCAGGTAGTCGTAGTCGATTACCCGATCGTCGGCCAGTACCAGCTGGTTCTCGTCCGGCTTGATCTCGCTGACGCCGACCGGAATGAAATCGATCCCCTTGGCGGTGACATAGGGCTCCAGCTTGAAACTGGTGTCTTCACGGTCGCGCCACCCGACGGCGACCCAGGGATTGGACGGGACGAAGTGGAATGTGTCGGTGTTGGATACGACGGTCACCTTGTGTTCGCTGCCCAGCATCTCCCGTACCTCATATGCTGTTGGCAGACCTCCTGTACTGGCTCCGACGACTACGATGTGTGCCATGGCTGTTCTCCTTTTGCTTGTTCTGCTCTGCCGGGATACCCCGTATCATGAATATTAGCAATTTATGAGCCATGTTGGATTTACCCGGCTGAAAGGTAACTACCCAGTGAAGAGCCACCAACGTCGCGGGTAGCAGTTCACTGAATAGTTACGCTGAAAGAGGGGGAATCTTCCCGGGCCGCCATGCGGATTCAGTTGGCGTTCACGATTTCCGAAGCTGCCAGAGGGAGAGGGCGATCAGGCAGGAAGTTCGGACCAGGCTGTTGAAAAACGCTGTTTTTCGGCAGCCTGTATGCGGCACAGGGATGTGCCGCCATTTTCAATGGTGCCAAGCCATTGAAAATGAGGGGGGCGGGAAATGGCACTTTTCCGGCCCCGCGTTGAAAAAGACCATGGATGGGGTTTTTCAATATCCTGCTAGTGAAGCACATTGGCCAGCCGGCGCCGATACTCGCGCACCAGATCGGGATTGTCCACGACATTGAACAGGGTCAGCATCTGCTTGCGTCCGATGTCCTCCTGGAAACTGCGATCCCGGCGGATGATCTCCAGCAGCTGCTCCATCGCTTCGGCGTATCGCTGCTCGGCGGTGTAGCGGCGGGAGAGCAGCAGGCGTGCCTCCAGGTCGTCCGGCTTCTGGAGGATGCGTTGCTGCAGTTCCGCCTCCTCCGGCAGATCCCGACTCTGTTCCACCAGTTGCAGCCGGCTCTCCAGCTCCTGCACCTCCTGCTCCAGGCGGGCTGGAGGGGAGAGTGCATCGAGCTGTTCGCGGGCCGCCTCCGTCAGGTCGAGATCGAGATAGAGCCGGGCGAGATCGATACGGATCCGGTCGTTTTCCGGCTCCATGGAAAGAGCCTCCTCCAGCAGCCGCCGGGCACGTTCGGCATCGCCATCGCCGCGCTGTTCCCGGGCCTGCCGGCGCAGTTTTTCCGCTTCGGAGGGAAGCAGTTCCTCGATGAAGCGACGGATCTCTGACTCGGGAAGTGCGCCGGAAAACTCATCGGCCACGCGCCCTTCCACCACCGCTTTGACGCTGGGGATCCCGCGCACATTGAATCGGGTGGCGAGGTGGGAGTTCTCATCGGAGTTGACCTTGGCCAGCAGGAAGCGGCCGCCGTACTCTTCGGCCAGCTTCTCCAGTATCGGTTTGAGAATCTGGCAAGGTCCGCACCATGGGGCCCAGAAATCCACTATCACCGGCAGCTCGAAGGAACGCTCGATGACCTTCTGCTCGAAATCCGCTTCACCAACGTCGATAGTGTGCATTTTCTCTCCTCTCATTGCTGGCAGGGGTGGGGAAGAATAGCGCCCCACAGAGCATTCTGGCAATGGGTTCTGCTCCCGGTGTCAATCATGACTACTCAGCGAACAGCCTCTAACGTCGTGGGTAGCAGTTTGCCGAGCAGTTGCTGTCAATCTTCCCATTGCCTGGAGTGGAGGCGGGGGGAGCAGGATTCAAGAGCGGAGAAAATGTTTTGGCGGTGGGGTTGACAATATGTAGAGATGTTCATATTATCATCTCGTAATGCAAATCGAGAAGGAGAGTCAACGATGTTGCACCTGACACGCAGTTTGCGAGGTCGATTGTTCATCTCGCTGATCCTGATGGGATCGGCCCCGGCATGGGCGGCGCAGGGGAGGATCGATTTTCCCACCGCGGTACGGATGGCGCTGGAGCGCAATCCCAACCTGGCGGCCAGTGGCGAACAGATCCAGGCCGCAAGGGCGCAACAGCAGGCCGCAAGGGGCAGTCTGCTGCCGCGGCTGGATCTGGAGGTGAATGCATCCCGGACCAACTCCCCGCTCGGGGCGTTCGCCGGCAAGCTGTCGCAGCAGCGGATTGCGCAGACCGATTTCGATCCGGCGCTGCTCAACTCTCCGGATGATCTGGACAACGTCAAGACGGCGGTCCGTTTGAGCTGGCCACTCTACCAGGGTGGCGCACTGTGGGCCGGAAAGCGGCAGGCGGCATCCGCGCTGGAGGCGGCCTCCTACAATCACGACATGAGCCGGCAGAAACTGACCCTGGATGTGCTGACCGCCTATACCGGTGTTCACGAGGCCAGGGCGCAGCTGAAGGCCAGCCGGGAGGCGCTTCGGGCGGCGCAGCAGCATGCGCAGATCAGCCGCGCCCAGCGGGATCAGGGGATGGCGGTGGAGAGCGATGTGATGGCGGCCGAGGTTCATCGGCTGAATGCCGAAGTGCAGCTGCACCGCTCCGAAAATGCGGTCGAGGATGCGCTGGACCAGCTGCGGGTGTTGCTGAACATGGAGCCGGATCAGCCGCTGGAGCTGGGACCGATTCCGCAGATCCCGCCCATCTCCGGGGAGCTGGAGGCCGTTCAGCAGCAGGCGCTTCA
>JALSRO010000472.1 GCA_026984715.1 Chromatiales bacterium
TCCAGCATGCGGTTGTAGCCGTGGACAAGTTTTTCGTCATCGTGGTGTTGGTTCTGGTTCATTGTGGCGTTCCTGTTGGTTCAGAGTATCGAGTGGGGCGTCAGTGGCGCATGTACCTGTATCAGATATCAGAGGTGAGTTCGTACCCAGCGGACGATCTCCTCCGTACCCATGGCTCCCGGCTGGCGTGCCGTTTCCCTCCCTCCCCTGAATATTACCAGGGTGGGGATGCTGCGGATACCGAACTGCCCTGCCAGTGCCTGTTCCTGCTCGGTATTGATTTTGGCCAGCCGCACATGGGGTTCGAGTTCGGCCGCCGCCTGTGCGAAGGCGGGTGCCATCAGCTTGCAGGGGCCGCACCAAGGCGCCCAGAAGTCCACTACTACCGGCAGGTCGTTGCGGTTGATATGGAGGGGAAAGGTGTCACTGGTCAGCTCTATGGGCTGGGCGCTGAAGAGTGGCTGTTTGCACTTGCCGCATTTGGGACGATCCTCCAGCCTTTGTGACGGAATTCGGTTGACTGTGCCGCAGTGGGGACAGACGATGTGAAGATGGCTGCTCATTTTGACTCCCTATTGCTCGTTTCTGCTGCCGAGGTTCAGCGGTTCGAACCCTTTGGTGGCGCCGCTGGACCATCCGGAGGTTCCCGCCAGGCAATCTCTCACCCTTTAGTATGTGTCCTTTTGCGGCGATTTCAATCGTCCCCCATGCCTTGTCCCTTGGCTGGATAGGTGTGGACTATTTCCCTTGTAGCGGGACACCTTTCTCGACAGCGATCTGGTACCTCCTCTCCAGGCCATGGACCTCGATGGTCGAGTAGTCTCCCACGGGCACTCTTACCAGTAGGCAGGGCATGGTGACGACTGCCGCGACCCTGGCATCGGAGGCGGGCTTCTTCAGAGCTATCCATAGGTGTGCCCGCCGCCGGGAGACGGTGAAGGCGGGTTCCGCCAGCTGGAGCCGGTATCCCGCAGTGGGGCGTTCGCCGGCTGAGATGAACAGAATGTTCCATCTGTTGAAATCGATGGAGGGAGATGGGGGCGCCTTCGGTGCCAATCGGGTTCCATGCATCTGCGCTGCCACCTGTTGCAGTTGTTGCTGGGTAGTGATGCGGCGGACCGCTGGTTGCCGTTCCGGATGACTGCATTGAAGGGAGGAGTCCACTATTCCGGCGGCGGGCGGTTGTGCTCCCCGGCCGGGGGCTGCCAAGGCGCAACCGGCCAGCAGCGTTGCTATCACCAGCAGTGACAGGATGGAGCCGTTTCTTGCCCGGGTGGTAGCCGATCTTCCGAGGGCCGACCGGTTGGGGGTATCCGATGATCCTGTGCCGTAATATTTCACAATGGAGTGTTCCTCTATATTATGCTTCTGTCCGGCAGTCCAGGGTGTGATAACAGGGTCAATAATCATCCGGAAAGCGGCTGAATGCGCGTATCACGGGGTGCCCCGGATCGTCTGCCAGTGCACGAATGATGATATTGAAGTTGGTGCCGAAATCTATCCTCTCCACGTCACTGTTGACAGTGACCGGCTGCAGCCGTTCAATCGTCGGGTAGCCGCCACATGCCTCACCGGGATCACAGATGAGGCCGTCGTTGTCCAGATCGGTTCCGGCGATGATGAGATAGTCTCCTGCGGGGACGTCATCGATACGGTAGCTGTAGCGGCCACTTTCGTTGTCCACATCCACCGTACGGACGGTTTCCATCGATACCGGATCCACCAGCACCACATACTGGTGACCGGTGTCCCCCTTGTCATGGCGTTCACCCACCTGCAGTGTGACCGGTATGGTGGCAGTAGAGGCGTTGTCCGTGGTAACGGTTATGGTGGCATGGTAGAGCCCGTCGGGCATGCCGGTACGGTTCACTGACACGGTAAAGCTTCCCGCGCTGCTCGGTAGTGACTGGGGCGAGGTTTCCAGCCAGTCGGCGTCGTCGGATATGCCGGTGATGGTGAAATCCCCTCCGCCAGCGTTGCGTGTGGTAAAGGTGAGTCGATCCACGAACGGGCCGAAGTCCAGAGGCCCCGGCGGGTCGATAGCGACAATCGGTGGCAGGGCGATGTCGATGTTTTCTACCGCTTTCAGGGCATCGACGAGACCGAATCCGAAGATGTCGTCTCTTCCGGGAGCACCGAGATCCGAAGTGAGCTTGCCGGTTTGCAGCAGTGCGCCGAATTTGTCTGGGTCCAGATCCGGGTCGAGCGATTTCATTATCGCGATGACGCCGGATACGTGCGGGGTGGCCATGGAGGTGCCTTGTAAAAATGAATAGATCGGTTTTCTGACGCCGCTTGCGTCATCCACCAGTGTGCTGAGGATGCCGTCATAGTACCCGTCTCCGTCACTGTCCACAGCGGTATTGCCTCCCGGAGCGGCGATGTCGATTGTAGGGCCGAAGTTGGAGTAGGGGGCCTTTTGCCGTGTCATGGTCGCGGCACTCACCGAAATGACGTTGTCGTAGGCGGCCGGATAGCTGGGCCGGTTGCTGTTGTCATTTCCTGCGGCCGCCACCACGATGACCCCGGCATCGCGTACTGCATTGTATTCGGCCTGTTCTGCCATGGAGAAGCCCGGTCCACCCAGGCTGAGGTTGATGATATCCGCCCGTTGCGGGGGAACTGTTCCGGAGTCATTGCTCAGTCCGGCGGCGTAACGGATTCCCTGAATGATGTCGTAGGTGGTGCCCCCGCCTTTACCCAGTACCCGTACCGGCATGATTTTGGTATTCGTTCCCCAGGATACGCCCGCCACACCGACCCCGTTACCGGTCTGTGCCGCGATTATCCCGGCGACATGGGTGCCGTGAAACGAGCTTCCGCCGGGTGTGGCGCCATCACCCGGATCGTCCGGATTGCCGTCGATACCATCACCGTCGGCGGCAATGGATGGGGAGGAGACGAAGTCGTAACCTGCGAGAAGAGAGCCTTGCAGATCCGGGTGGTCGAGAAAGATCCCGGTGTCCACCACGGCCACGATGGTGGTGCGGTCAGTGGTTGCTGTCTGGGTGGTGGCGTCCCAGGCCTGTGGTAGATTGATCAGGGGATAGTTCCACTGCAGCGGATAGTTCGGGTCATCGGGAGCGGCGGCAGCTTGTCTGATATAGTTGAGGTCGGCATACTCCACGTCGGAACGTTTGCGCAGTGCCTTCACCACCGCGATGGTCTCCTCTCTTAGACTCTGTTCGGGATTGGCCGAAGCCGTCTGGCCGATTCCGAGGAGTTGCCTCGTCTGCCTGCGTCGTGATTCGCCCCCCAGCCCGAATAGCATGGCCTGGCCCGGTGTTCCACTTTTTCTTTCCAGACCGGTGGAGTTGCTGAAAGCCAGAGAGGCCGATGCAGCATGCAGTGAGCCCTTGAAGCGTACCACGACTTCGCCGGGAACGAAGGGGAGATCTGCCCGGAGTGTGGTAGCTGACCGGTTGGGAGGGCGTCCGATGGTCAGGAGATAGTTGGAGGCCCCACGGATGGCGCGTATGAAGATATAGTAGTTGCCGTTTTCGGGGACTCGAACCGTCTCCGTCCCTTCGGTGGCGCTGATCGACATGGCCACCGGTTGGGTCTGCAGGGTGATGTCGCTGCCGTCGTAGATCTCAAGATCCAGATCGATGTCATAGGGGTGTGCGGCGTCGTGATCGCTGATGAACAGGGCGACTGTCTGCCCCTTGGCAAGTGTTGCCTGAAATACATCGGTGCGATCCCCGCTGTCTGCAAAGTTTCCGGTTCCGGTTCCCGTGGCCGATACGAATCCACCCAGAAGAACCGGATTGAGCAGTGGCTGCGCGGTTGTCGCAGTGTCGTTCGACTCCGGAGCGGTCTGCGCATCATTGCTGTCACTGTCGGTGGCAGCGCCGATTGCGGAGGTGATGGTTCCTTCCAGCAGGTAGGTGGAGGGGGTGTTTCCCTTCTGTTTGCTGCAGCCCGCGAGTAGTGCTAAAAGTGCCAGAAAAGCAAGGCGCAGCCATGCGGGCGCTCTCGTAACCGTTCTCATCGGGTATGGGGGTCTGTTCACGTTCGGGTGTAACCACTCTCCGGCAGATTGATCGGGATTCAACTCCTCTTAGGAACACCACTATTGTCGGTCAAAAAGAGGATAGTTGAAGTGGGTGGAGGGGACAGGGAGCATTGCATCCGCAATCCAGCACCGGGAAACAATATAACAATTTAATTGACTTTAGTAGGGGAAAAAGATATAAAACTGCGTGAAGTTGTTTGAAATTCCACGTGATTTTCGCAAATAACGGAGTAGCTGCGCAGGGTTTGGTATCTGGTCGGAAAGGGAGAAAAACAGCTTTTCCCAACTCTGTCGATTGTTCCGGACGATATGTCCACTGCCGGTTTCCACCGGCGAGCGCCCAGCACTGCTTCTGTGTTTCAAATATAGGTGTTGTGAGTTTGGTCATATATCGAGAGGGGTTGTGGAGTGGAACGTTTACAAAGGATAACAATAACCGGGTTGGCGGCGCTGCTGGTTTCGTCGCTGTGTCAGACTGTACATGCCGAGGGTTCCGCGCAGGCGGGTCTGAACCAGAAGTTGAGGGATTTCGAGCAGAGCCAGCAGTACCTCTACGTCGATATCGTACAGGCCGGTGAGGTCATCAATGTCTCCCTGTGTGGTGATACTCAAACGGATGCGCTGTCGATAGAGATACTGGATCCGGCGAATGTCTCTGTGGCCACGACCACATTGAGTGGAGGCAATGTGAGCTGCAGTGCCGATCCCTTCGATGCCGCTGCCCTTGCCAATCCGTACAAATACGCCACCACACAAGCCGGAACCTACAAGATAAAACTGGAGAACACGACACAGTCGGCGAGAACCTCCAGTATGTTCTCCCGTTACGATATTTCGGTGACGCCAGACACCGCCACCAGTCCGGATCCCGCTGTGGCGGCTGGGCGGTTGTGGGCCAGACAATGGGAGTTCAGCGCCGGGGGTTTTTCCCAGGCTGATGCGACAGATGCGGACTTTTTCATCCTGGTTCCAGGCGGCAGGCCGACTACCGACTATGTGTGGAAGCTGGATCTGAATCAGCTGGCCGGCTTTGGTTACGAGATCCTGGCAAATGATGTCGGGCTGGATGCTCCCTACTCCGGCTATAGCGTGCCGAACAGTGCCACTCCGGCACCGGCGGTAACCCCCAAGTTCCCGGTCTATCTGGGATATCCGGTGGTCGCCGACCCGCGCCCCACCAATCCTCCGGTGATCTCCAATCTCCGCTTTATCGACGATGCAGGGGTGGACAACTCCATCTCCCCCTCTGTCACACCCGGAACGCAGGACAGCGGGGTCTTCGAATTCGATTCGGATGTCAACGGTACCTACGCCATCACCATCGACACCAGCGGGGATGGCCAGTTCGGTGCCGGTGATGTGTTGCTGCTGGGTAACGCTGTTGCGGGAACCAATCAGATCAGCTGGGATGGCAAGGATGCTGCCGGGAACACAGTTTCAACCGGGACGTATGGCGCCCAGGTGACTGTCCGCCTGGGTGAGTATCACTTTGTCGCCTCGGATGTGGAGACCAGCGGTGGTGGTGTCAATAACGGTTTCACCATCTTCCTGGCCAATAGTGATGGCAGCACTGGGGATACCCGTGTGTATTGGGACGACTCCACCTATCTGGGCGGTACCACGACCCTTCCCGGCGGTGCGCTCTCCTCGACCCCGGCGGGCAAACATACATGGGGTGATTTCACATCATCGAGGCTTGGGAATAATGCATTTGTCGATACCTATGTCTATGGCCTTACCTCCAGTGGAACCACTGTGGTAACGGTTGCTGCCGACGACACACCCATGACCGGCGTCGATGGCAGTGTCACCATTACGCCAACGGCTGCGCCGGGCGATACTCTGACCATCACCGTAACCGATGCCGATCTCGATATAAATACAGGTGTTGCCGAGACGGTTGTGGTGCAGCTGGTAAACGGGAGCACCAGTGAGGTGGAACAGGTCTCTCTCACGGAGACCGGGGTCAACACCGGTGTCTTCACCGGCACGCTGGCTACCCAGCCGGGTAGTGGTGCCGGCACTAACAACGATGGCACCATGAATACAAGTTCCGGCGATATTCTGACCGTAACCTACGAGGATCAGCTCGATGCGGCAGGTAACGCTGTCTCCCGCACGGCCCAAAGTAACGTTTCACCGGATTCGGATGGTGACGGCATCCTGGACGCGGTGGATCTCGACGACGACAACGACGGCATTCCCGATGTGAAGGAGGGGCCTGCCGGCACGGATACCGAT
>JALSRO010000473.1 GCA_026984715.1 Chromatiales bacterium
ATACCAATGGCGAAGGCTGGAAGGTTCCAGCTGCCAGGAGTGGTCGCACGACACTCAACCCTGCTTTCTGATGATGCGCGCCACACTCCCGATACGGCGGATACGGCGCATGATCCGGGCCAGATGGCGCCGATCACGCACCGCAACAGTAAACAGCAGAGCACTGTGCTGGCCATCCCGCTCTTCCATATCCACATTTTCGATATTGGCATCCAGATCCGAGATGGCAGCCGCTATTGTAGCAAGTACCCCACGCCGATTGGCCACCTCCACACGCAGCTCGACCGGAAACTCTCCCTCCACATCTTCCGCCCACTGAACCTCAATCCATTTATCAGGACTATTCTTGAATTCATTGAGGTTGTTACAGTTTTCTGTATGAATAACGATTCCGCGCCCGGCACTGATGAAGCCCAGGACGGTATCGCCTGGAATGGGGTGGCAACATTTTGCATAACTGACCACCATTCCCTCGGTACCCCTGATGGCGAGTGGAATAGGGCTGTTCAGGGGCGGCAGCTCCTCCCCGGCAGCCACCTTCTCCGCCAGAGTACGTGCCACGATTGGCGCCATCCGCTTTCCCAGGCCGATTTCGGCCAGGAGATCTTCCAGGGAAGCCAGATGGAGCTCCTCCAGCAGGGGGTTGAGCCGATCCGGCGGCAGCTTGCCACAGGAGAGAGAGTAGTTGATGAGGCTTTTGTCCAGCAATCTCCGGCCAAGCGCAACAGCCTCGTCGTGATGGAGACCTTTGAGATAGGCCCGGATGGTGGAGCGGGCCTTGCCGGTGACCACATAGTCCAGCCATGCGGGGTTGGGCAGCGCTCCGGGAGCGGTGATGATCTCGATGGTCTGCCCGTTGAGCAGGCGGGTGTTGAGTGGCATCAAGCGGTAGTCGATCTTGGCGGCAACACAGCTGTTACCCACATCGGTGTGTACCGAGTAGGCATAGTCCACTGCCGTCGCCCCACGTGGCAGTACTCTGATATCCCCCTTGGGGGTAAATACATAGACCTCGTCGGGAAACAGATCCACCTTGACGTTCTCGAGGAACTCCATGGAGTTGCCGGCGCTCTGCTGCAGTTCGAGCAGCGCCCGCAGCCACTCCCTTGCGTGGTGCTGCGCTGCCGTTCCGTCCTTACAGCTCTTGTAGAGCCAGTGGGAGGCTACCCCGGCCTCCGCGACCTTGTGCATGTCCACTGTGCGGATCTGAATCTCGATGGGGACGCCGTAAGGGCTGAACAGTACGGTGTGCAGAGATTGGTAGCCGTTGGCCTTCGGGATGGCGATATAGTCCTTGAAGCGCCCTGGAACCGGCTTGTAGAGACTGTGGACGATGCCAAGCATCCGGTAGCAGGCATCCACGCTGTCGACGATGATGCGGAAAGCGTATACATCGAACACTTCTCGAAACGGTAGCCGTTTCTGCTGCATCTTCTGATAGATGCTGTAGAGATGTTTCTCCCGGCCCATCACCTCGCCCTCCACCCCCTCCTGGCAGATGCGCTCGGCGATTGTGGACTCGATCTTCTGTACTATCTCCTTACGGTTACCACGGGCCTTGCGGGTCTCCCGTGAGAGGACGCGATAGCGGTTGGGATAGAGTGCGGCAAATCCGTGATCCTGCAGCTCCACCCGGATGGAGTTCATTCCCAGGCGGTTGGCGATGGGAGCATAGATCTCCAGCGTCTCCCGGGCGATTCGGCGGCGCTTGTCGGGGCGAAGGGCACCCAGAGTGCGCATGTTGTGGAGGCGATCCGCCAGTTTGATGAGAATGACCCGGATATCCCGAACCATCGCCAGCATCATCTTGCGGAAATTCTCCGCCTGGGCCTCCACCTTGCTCTCGAACTGAACCTGGGTCAGCTTGCTTACACCATCCACCAGCTCGGCAACCTCTTCGCCAAACTCTTCCACGAGCTGCTGTTTGGCGGTAGGGGTGTCTTCGATGACGTCATGCAGGATGGCCGCCTTGATGCTCTGGTGATCCAGACGCATTCCGGCCAGTATCTTGGCCACCTCCAGGGGGTGATGGATATAGGGTTCACCGGACAGCCGCCGTTGCCCGGTATGGGCCACGGCGGCAAATTCGTAGGCACGAAGGACCTCTTCGATCTGCTCCGCATCCAGATAGCTCTGCAGCAGACGCAACAGTTCCGCAACATCCGAAGCCGGGCCACCATTGCGCCCGGCAATTTTCAGTAGCGTTCTGGTGGCTCGGTTACTCGGTCGTGACTGGCTGTTTTTCGGTAACAGGCTGCTCCACAGCTTTATCATCGAGTACCTCGCTACTGGTCAGTCCTGCAGCAATCTCCCGTAACGCCACTACCGTAGGCTTGTCGTTCTCCCAAGGCACCTTCGGCTCTTGCCCCAATGCGATCTGCCGCGCCCTCCTGGCCGCCACCAACACCAGTTGGAAACGGTTATCCACATGCTCGAGACAATCTTCAACAGTTATTCGCGCCATGGCCAGCAAACTCCCGGTTGTATCAGTTCAAACAGCAGGCAATTCTACTGGAACAGCGGTTCCCGTTCCAGCTAATTCGTCATGAAGACACAAGTCGTGACAGCAGCGTCTTCAGCTTGAGCTGCTGTACCGCCAGCCGTAGTCGGCGGGCGAGAATGATTGCGCGCAACTCGGCCAGTGCCTGGTCGAAATCGTCGTTTACCACGAGATAGTCAAACTCGTGGTAGTGTGACATCTCGTCGACCGCATCCTTCATCCGGCGCTCGATGATCTCCCGGCTGTCCTGGCCACGCCCGCGGAGACGCTGTTCCAGCACTTCGCGGGAAGGGGGCAGGATGAACACTCCCACCACCCCTGACAGCGCCTCGCGTACCTGGCGCGCGCCCTGCCAATCGATCTCCAGGATCACATCGACCCCTTGACGCAACTGCTCCGTGATATTGTTCCGGGCGGTCCCATAGTAGTTACCGAACACCTGCGCATGCTCCAGGAAGGCGTTGTCGGCAATCATCTGCCGGAAAGTCTCCATATCGACGAAATGGTAGTTGACGCCATCCCGTTCACCCGGACGGCGCGGCCGTGTAGTGTAGGAGACAGAGACGACGACCCCCTCCATGCTCTCCACCAGCGCCTTCACCAGGCTGGTCTTGCCCGCTCCGGAGGGCGCAGCCACAACATAGAGGGAACCTGTCGATACAGAACTCCCCGGAGAAATATCAGGCTTGTCTTTCAGCATCTCTGTCCATCCCGTTCTCGAAGATCTTGAAGATTACGCTCCCGTTCCATCCGGTTACCGGATCATTCGATATTCTGTACCTGCTCCCGCATCTGCTCGATGGTCACTTTGAGCTCCACTGCACAGCGGGTGGTTTCCGCATCGGTGGATTTGGAGGCGATGGTATTTGCTTCCCGGTTGAGTTCCTGCATCAGGAAATCGAGCCGCCTCCCCACAGGTCTGTCCTGTTGCAATACACGCCTTACCTCCTCTGTGTGAGCCGCGAGACGATCGAGCTCTTCGGCCACATCTGTCTTCTGGGCGAACAGAAGCATCTCCTGCTCCAGCCGCGTGGGCTCCAGCTCCTCCCTGACTGCAGCCAGCCGCTCCAGCAGCCGCTCCCGCCAGCGGGCAATCACCTCCGGCAACCGCTTGCGCAACTGCACCACCACCCCGTCTATGACATCACAACGCTGCTCGAGCAGCCGCCTCAGCTGCTCACCTTCCCGGGCCCGGGTGGCCGTAAAATCATCCAGCACCCGCTCCAGCAACTCCAGGAGACGCTGCTGCAGCTCTTCGGTCTGCAACTCGGGGGGAAGGATGACGCCAGGCCAGCGTAGAATATCCATGGAGTGAACTGCCGAGGGGTTATACAACATGGCATCGATGGTTCGGCTGGCATCCGCCACCTGCTGCGCCAGCTCCTTGTCGATCACCAAACCGGCCTCTGCTGCGGAGGGGCGGTAGTTGATGCGGCACTCCACCTTTCCACGCCCCAAACGCGTACCGATGCGCTCCCTGACGGCCATCTCTAGAAAACGCAGTTCATCGGGGAGACGGATGTTCATCTCCAGATAACGATGGTTTACCGAGCGCAGCTCTATTTCGAGCGATCCCCACTCGGCGTGCTGCTCCGCGCGGGCAAAGGCGGTCATACTACGAATCATTTCGTTCGCCAAACGTTGTTGCTTTCGAAGGTGGTTGAAATAGTCTAACCGAATCAAACCGATTGCGGCTATAATTGTTCCCCGTTTTCAACTAAAGGGATATCACTGATGCGCGCAGATGGACGTAACCCGGAAGAGATACGCCCGGTAGAGATCACTACAGGTTACACCAAACATGCCGAAGGCTCCGTCCTGGTGGAGTTCGGTGACACCCGGGTGGTATGTACCGCCAGCGTGGAGGAGCAGGTGCCGCGGTTCCGCAAGGGAAGTGGTAGTGGCTGGGTGACGGCCGAGTATGGGATGCTGCCCCGCTCCACCGGCAGCCGCATGCGAAGAGAAGCCTCTCAAGGGAGGCAGAGTGGGCGAACCATGGAGATTCAGCGCCTTATCGGACGCTCCCTGCGCGCTGTAGTCGACCTGGCCGCTTTGGGGGAACGCACCATCACTGTCGATTGTGATGTCATCCAGGCGGATGGGGGCACCCGTACCGCCGCCATCACCGGTGCCTATGTTGCTTTGGTGGAGGCGACCACTCATCTACTCAGAAAAGGGACCATCAGGAGGGATCCAATCCATGGACAGGTCGCCTCCATCTCCGTCGGCATTGTCAACGGTGAGGCTGTGGCGGATCTGGACTATGCAGAGGATTCGACCGCTGAAACGGATATGAATGTGGTAATGAATGAAGCCGGCGCATTTGTCGAAATCCAGGGTACCGCCGAGGGCCACGCGTTCCGCCGCGATGAGCTGGACACCATGCTGAATCTGGCACAGTCGGCCATCGACCTGCTGATCGAAAAACAACGGGTGGCACTGGGAAGATCGGGATGCAACGCATAGTCCTGGCCACCGGGAACCGGGGCAAGATTCACGAAATGGGGCAGTTGCTGGAGGGGTTCGAGGTCATCCCCCAAACTGAATTTGCGGTACCGGATGTCGATGAGAGCGGGCTCACTTTTGTGGAAAATGCCCTGCTGAAGGCACGCAATGCAGCTTTGCATACCGGCCTCCCGGCCATCGCCGACGACTCCGGTCTGGAGGTGGATGCACTGCAGGGCGCCCCCGGGATCTACTCCTCCCGTTACGCCGGCGCGGGTGCATCCGACCAGGACAACATACGCAAACTGCTGCTGGCACTCCGGCATGTTCCACAGCAAAAACGCACCGCCCGGTTCCGCTGCCTACTGGTCTTCCTGCGCCATGCTGCCGACCCTTGCCCCGTGATATGCCAAGGGACCTGGGAAGGGCACATACTGACCGAACCCCGCGGTAACAACGGCTTTGGTTACGACCCGCTATTTCAGATCCCCCATTTGGGGCACAGCAGCGCCGAGCTGGAACCGGAAGAAAAAAACCGCATCAGCCACCGCGCCCTGGCCCTGCAACAGCTCAGAAGGGAGCTGGAAAAGATCGCTCTGCCCTGAATACAGCAGACAAGGATCATGGCCACTCTACCGATGGTTGCGCAACAGCGGCCCCGCTTCGGCACTCACCCCCCCCTGTCCCTGTATATCCACCTCCCCTGGTGCGTACGCAAATGCCCCTACTGCGACTTCAACTCCCACGAAGCCCCCGACCACTTTCCGGAACAGGAGTATGCAGATGCGCTGATCGCCGATCTGGACCAGGATCTTCCCCGTATCTGGGGGCGCACCATCCAGACCATCTTTCTCGGCGGCGGTACCCCCAATCTCTTTTCCGGTTCCACTATCGACAACCTTCTGTCACAACTGCGCTCTCGGCTACGCCTCAGCCCTACAACCGAGATAACGATGGAGGCAAACCCGGGCGCCTGCCACATTGAACAGTTCGCCCGCTTCCGGGAGGCCGGCATCAATCGCCTTTCCCTCGGTGTTCAAAGTTTCAATGACGACTCACTGCAGAACGTGGGAAGGATCCACAACGGCCGGCAAGCATACGATGCGGTGATATCGGCCCGGGAAGCAGGATTCGACAATATCAATCTGGACCTGATGTTTGGACTACCGGGACAGAGCGCAAGCATAGCACACAACGATCTGCAAACGGCCATCGAGCTGTATCCAGAGCACATCTCATACTATCAACTGACCATCGAACCCA
The DNA here is from genome assembly GCA_026984715.1 of Chromatiales bacterium. Classification (GTDB taxonomy): domain Bacteria; phylum Pseudomonadota; class Gammaproteobacteria; order Thiohalospirales; family Thiohalospiraceae; genus DRMK01. Next base: position 6,209 of record JALSRO010000473.1, read on the forward strand.
ATACCG
>JALSRO010000474.1 GCA_026984715.1 Chromatiales bacterium
GCCCATTCTCTGCGTGGGCGAAGTGCTGGAAGAGCGGGAGCAGGGGATCACCGAGCAGGTGGTGGCGCGGCAGCTGGATGCAGTGATCGACGCCGCTGGCGTGGATGCGCTTGGTGACGGGGTCATTGCCTACGAGCCGGTGTGGGCCATCGGTACCGGCAAGACCGCCTCTCCCGATCAGGCGCAGGCAGTACACGCCTTCATCCGCGCGCGCATAGCGGAGCAGAGCGCAGCTGTTGCGGAGAATGTGCAGATACTCTATGGCGGCAGCGTAAAGGCGGCCAATGCACCGGAGCTGTTTGCCATGCCGGACATCGATGGTGGCCTCATCGGAGGCGCATCGCTGGATGCCGGAGAGTTTATCGCCATCTGCCGGGCGGCTGGCTGACAGAGCGGATGGGGTTGGAGTAACATGCAAACGATTATTCTGGCGGTTCACATCCTGATAGCGGTGGGGCTGATCGTCCTGATCCTGCTGCAGACGGGAAAAGGCGCCGAAATGGGTGCAGCTTTCGGCAGCGGTGCTTCGGGAACAGTGTTCGGAAGCCGTGGTTCAGCCTCTTTTCTCACTCGTACCACCGCGATCCTGGCCGCTGCTTTCTTCGTGACCAGCCTCTCGCTTGCCTATCTCTCCGGGCAGAGAGTGGTGCGCAAAAGTATCACTGAGGATTTTGTACCGAAACCAACGGAACAGTCGCAACCTTTGGCGCCCGACGTTCCAGTCCTCCCGGCTGCGCCCTCTGCAAAGGAGAACGCGCCTGAACCGGTCAAGGAGGCGCCAACCGCGCCTGCGCCGGAACAGCGGCCAGCAGTGCCGGGTGACAAACAGGAGTGAGGCAGCAACTCCTGGATTACACCTTTTTTGCGGATGTGGTGGAACTGGTAGACACGCCGTCTTGAGGGGGCGGTGGCGCGAGCCGTGCCGGTTCGAGTCCGGCCATCCGCACCATATTTTGTGTCTTGGAATATGCTGATATTCGGCTGTATGCCGGGTGCTCCGAAGGCGCAAAAAATATGGCTGTATCGGTGCTTGAAAGGGTTGACACGATGTTTGCCCATAGCATACGCTCTAGCCATTACAATTCCGTTTCAGCGTTATGGAAATTTATTTGGGGACTCCATAAATAATGCTAGAAAACTATTTTCCCATTCTGATCTTCCTGGTTATCGGTTTTCTGCTGGGCGGAGTAATGATCGGATTGGGTTTGGTGTTGGCTCCCCGCCGTCCGGACGACCAGAAGCTCTCTGCATATGAGTGCGGCTTCGAGCCTTTCGAAGATACCCGCATGAAGTTCGATGTCCGTTACTATCTCGTTGCAATCCTGTTCATCATTTTCGATCTGGAGATCGCATTTCTGTTTCCATGGGCGGTCGTGCTGGAGGAGATTGGCCTGTTCGGTTATCTGGCCATGGTGCTGTTCCTCGGTATCCTGGTTATCGGCTTCATTTACGAATGGATGAAGGGGGCCCTGGAATGGGAATAGAAGGCATTCTGAAAGAGGGGGTAGTGACCACCTCCGCCGACAAGCTCATCAACTGGGCGCGCACCGGATCTATGTGGCCGATGACCTTCGGGCTGGCCTGCTGTGCGGTGGAGATGATGCAGGCGGGTGCTTCCCGCTATGACATCGACCGTTTCGGCATGCTGTTTCGTCCCAGCCCGCGACAGTCCGATGTGATGATTGTCGCCGGCACCCTGATCAACAAGATGGCGCCGGCACTGCGCAAGGTCTATGACCAGATGGCGGAACCGCGCTGGGTCATCTCCATGGGATCCTGTGCCAACGGGGGTGGCTATTATCATTATTCCTACTCCGTGGTGCGGGGTTGTGACCGGGTGGTTCCGGTAGATATCTATGTGCCGGGCTGTCCTCCTACCGCCGAGGCGCTGCTGTACGGCATCATGCAGTTGCGCAACAAAATCCGGCGCACCAATACCATAGCTAGAAGCGAGTGAGTTCGATCGATGTCCGATTCTATCCAGAAGCTTGTCGAATTGACTGCCAGACGATTTTCGGAGATGGGTGGCAGCTGCAGGCAGGCGCTGGGAGAGGTGACGCTGGAGATTCCTCGCGAGCAGCTTCTGGATGTCTGTACGATACTGCGGGACGAAGAACCATTTTCGTTTGAGGAGCTCATCGATCTGTGCGCCGTCGACTACTCCGAATTCGGTGACGGAGCATGGGATGGTGCCCGCTTCGGGGTGGTCTACCATCTGTTGTCCATTCGCAATAACCAGCGCCTTCGATTGCGCACGTTCCTTGATGACCAGCAGCCGCTGATCGACTCCGTGGTGGGGATCTGGGCAGCGGCGAACTGGTTTGAACGGGAGGCTTTCGACCTGTTCGGGATACTGTTCGAAGGGCATCCCGATCTACGCCGCATCCTGACCGATTACGGTTTCATAGGCCACCCGTTCCGTAAGGATTTTCCACTCACCGGCAATGTCGAGATGCGCTATGACGAAGAGAAGCGGCGCGTGATCTATGAACCCGTGAGCGTCGAGACCCGCATCAATATTCCCCGCGTAATCCGTCATGATCACCGTTTCGGGGGTGCGGCCGACGGGGAGAAGAACGATGCCTGAAATTCGCAACTATACCCTCAATTTTGGGCCTCAGCATCCTGCGGCGCACGGCGTGTTGCGGCTGGTTCTGGAGATGGATGGCGAAGTGATCGAGCGGGCCGATCCGCATATCGGGCTGTTGCATCGCGCCACCGAAAAACTGGCCGAGACCCGAACCTTCAACCAGGCGCTCCCTTATATGGATCGACTCGACTACGTCTCCATGATGTGTAACGAGCACGCTTATGTGATGGCGGTGGAGAAGTTGTTGGGCATAAAGGTTCCGGTGCGTGCTCAGTATATCCGGGTAATGTTCGATGAGATTACCCGCATCCTGAACCACCTGATGTGGATTGGTGCACATGGTCTGGATATCGGGGCCATGACCATCTTTCTCTATGCCTTCCGCGAACGTGAGGATCTGATGGACTGCTACGAAGCGGTTTCCGGGGCGCGCATGCACGCGGCCTACTACCGTCCGGGAGGGGTCTATCGCGATCTGCCGGATGAGATGCCAAAATACAAGCCTTCCCGTTGGCACAATGCCAAGGATGTGGAGCGTCTCAACCGCAACCGCCAGGGGTCGATGCTCGATTTCATCGAGGATTTTACCGAGCGATTCCCTGTCTGTGTGGACGAGTATGAAACCCTGCTCACGGAAAACCGCATCTGGAAGCAGCGAACCGTCGACATTGGCGTCGTTTCCCCCGAGCGTGCGCTGCAGCTCGGCTTTACCGGGCCGATGCTCCGCGGCTCCGGCATAGCATGGGATCTGCGTAAGAAACAGCCCTACGAGGTCTACGATCAGCTGGAGTTCGACATCCCGGTGGGGAGCAACGGCGACACCTACGACCGCTATCTCGTGCGTATGGAGGAGATGCGGCAATCCAACCGTAT
>JALSRO010000475.1 GCA_026984715.1 Chromatiales bacterium
ATCCGGCAGTGTGTCGAGTGGCTGCGGGAAAATCCCGGACCCGTGATGCTGGACAACCACAAGGTCACCCCGCCCAAACGTGCCGATGTCAAAGGGGACATGGAGTCCCTGATCCATCACTTCAAGCTGTTCACGGAAGGGTACTGCGTACCGGAAGGGGAGGCCTATGCTGCGGTTGAGCATCCCAAAGGGGAGTTTGGTATCTACATGATCTCGGACGGTGCCAACAAGCCCTACCGATTGAAGATCCGGGCGCCGGGTTTTGTGCATCTTTCTGCGCTGGACGAGATGTCCCGCGGCCACATGCTGGCCGATGTGGTGGCCATCATCGGAACTCAGGATATTGTGTTTGGGGAGGTCGACCGTTGATGGAGAGGAGCCTGATTGATCTGCTGACCAAGGAGTCGCGCGCCGAGATAGATCGCTGGATTGCCAAGTATCCCCCCGATCAGAAGCAGTCAGCGGTGATGGCCGCGCTGCGCATCGTGCAGGATCAGAATGGTGGCCACCTGAATACCCAGTTGATGGATGCCGTGGCGCAATATCTGGAGATGGATCCGATTGCGGTCTATGAGGTGGCCACATTCTACTCCATGTATGAGATGAAACCGGTGGGGCGGCACAAGATCTGTATCTGCACCAATATCTCGTGCATGTTGTGTGGCTCGGAAAAGATAGTCGAACATCTGAAGAAAAAGCTGGGGATCGGTTTTGGTGAAGTGACTCCCGACGGGCGATTTTCGCTCAAGGAGGTCGAGTGTCTCGGTGCCTGTGTCGGTGCGCCGATGTTCCAGATTGGGGAGCACTACTACGAACACCTGACCACCGAGAAGGTGGACAAGATCCTGGATGAGCTCGATTGAGACGATTTGCGGCAGCCGGTACTGCTGGAGTGATGAATGAATAACCAAGTCTGTTTCCGTACCCTGCACCTGGAAAAGCCGTGGACACTGGCTACCTATCAAAGTGCGGATGGTTATGAGGTCTTGAAAAAGATCCTCAGGGAAAAGACCGACCCCGATGATATCATCTCCGAACTCAAGACCTCGGCATTGCGAGGGCGCGGTGGGGCCGGTTTCCCCACCGGGCTGAAATGGAGCTTCATGCCTCGGAATGCCCCCGGCCAGAAATATATTCTCTGCAACTCCGACGAGGGAGAGCCGGGTACATGCAAGGATCGGGACATCCTGCGATACAACCCCCACCAGCTCATCGAGGGGATGATCATCGCCGGTTACTGTATCGGCGCCTCTGTGGGTTACAACTACATCCGCGGGGAGTTCTGGGAGCCCTATGAGCGCTTCGAGGCGGCCTTGGAAGAGGCGAGGGCTGCCGGCCTGCTGGGCAAGGACATACTGGGTTCCGGGTTCGATTTCGATATCCACGTGCATCTGGGTGGTGGCGCTTACGTCTGTGGCGAAGAGACCGCTCTGATCGAGTCCATCGAGGGCAAGAAAGGGCAGCCTCGCTTCAAGCCGCCGTTTCCGGCCAGCTACGGTCTGTATGGCCGCCCCACTACCATCAACAACACGGAGACCCTGGCCTCGGTTCCGGTAATCCTGAAAAACGGTGGTCAGTGGTTCCTTGAGCTGGGTAAGCCCAACAATGGCGGGAACAAACTGTTCTGTGTCTCTGGCCACGTCAACAAGCCGGGCAACTTCGAGGTTCCCATGGGGACTCCGTTTGCCGAATTGCTGGAGATGGCCGGCGGAGTGCGTGACGGCCATCGCCTGAAGGCGGTGATTCCAGGCGGTTCATCTACCCCAGTGCTACCTGCCGACGTGATAATGGACCTCACCATGGATTACGACTCTATCGCCAAGGCAGGCTCCATGCTGGGGGCCGGTTCGGTTATCGTCATGGACGAGACCACCTGCATGGTGAAGGCGCTGGCGCGCATCTCCTACTTCTATTATGAGGAGTCCTGTGGGCAGTGCACGCCCTGTCGGGAGGGTACCGGCTGGCTGCAGCGGGTGGTGAACCGTATCGAGAATGGCCAGGGGCGCCAGGAGGATCTGGATCTGCTTACCGAGGTGGCAAGCGGCATCTCCGGTAAGACCATCTGTGCTCTGGGGGATGCCGCGGCGATGCCGGTGACCAGCTTCGTGAAAAATTTTCGTGATGAATTTCAGTATCACATCGATCACAAGAAGTGCATGGTGTGAGAGAGAGAACCAGAAGGCTGAATATACAGGAATACAGGACGGGCAATGGCAGACATTGAAATCAACGGCAAACCGATCAAGGCCCGCGACGGGGCGATGGTGATCGAGGCCGCCGATGAGGCTGGTATTACAATCCCGCGTTTCTGCTATCACGAGAAGCTGTCGGTCGCTGCCAGCTGCCGCATGTGTCTGGTGGAGGTGGAGAAGGTTCCCAAGCCGCTGCCTGCCTGTGCCACTCCCGTCACCGATGGCATGAAGGTGTGGACCAATTCGCCGCGGGCTCTCGCCGCGCAGAAGAACGTCATGGAGTTTCTGCTGATAAACCATCCTCTGGACTGTCCCATCTGCGATCAGGGTGGGGAGTGCGATCTGCAGGATATGGCGGTTGGATATGGAAACGATGTCTCCCGTTTTGCAGAGGTGAAACGGGTGGTCAAGAGCAAGAATATCGGTCCCCTGATCGCTACCGATTTTACCCGCTGCATCCACTGTACCCGTTGCGTTCGTTTTGGCCAGGAGATCGCGGGTGTTCGGGAGCTGGGAGCAACAGGCCGCGGTGAACATATGGAGATC
>JALSRO010000476.1 GCA_026984715.1 Chromatiales bacterium
CGAGAAGGCGAGAAAGTCGGGTTTGCTGGCAATGAGTGACGAGTTCTCCGATATGATGGATACTCCTGCTGCCAGTGAGTTGCTCACCCGGCGTGTGACCAAGAGGAGCAGTGGGGCAAAAGCTGCCGTCCCGGTGGTGGATACCAGCATCCTTACCGCCAATGCCAGTAAAGGAAGCGGCGGTGTCAAGGCAGGGAAACTCAACCGTAATGTTGGTGGAACCAGCCTGAAACAGCGAGAGCGAAGCGCGTTGGCGAAACGAGCCGCGCAGAGTGCGGAGAGAAAGAAAATTCGCAAGCGTAGCGCTGGTCGCGGGATGGCAGAGATACAGATGGTGTTCGACAGATACAAGGGGGCCATCTATGCGATCTACAACCGGGCGCTGCGTCGCGATCCCGAACTTCAGGGCAAGCTGGTGCTCAAGATAACCATCGCCCCTTCCGGAAAGGTAACGGCTGTCAGGGTGGTCTCCAGCGAGCTCAACAACAAATCGCTGGAGATGAAACTGGTACGGCGTATCAAGATGTTCAATTTCGGGCGCAAGCGTGTCGATACGGTGACGGTGACCTACCCGATCGATTTTTTCCCGGCCTGAAAAGGCCGTCGGTTCAACCTGTCACTGTTTTCGACGCTACTTCGTCCCTCGTTGGGAGAGATGCTCCAGAAGAGCCAGCTGTGCAGAGCAGGGCTCTTCTCCTTCCGCCGTTATGCGTCGATAGCTGCCGTCCTGCTGTAGCATCCATGCCTGGGTGTTGTCATCCAGGTAGTACTGCAGCTCCTGGATGATACGGTTGCGCAGCTTTTTGGTTTGAATGGGAAAAGCTATCTCCACACGGTGGAACAGGTTGCGGTCCATCCAGTCTGCACTGGCGCAATAGAGCTCTACGGCGCCTCCGTTTTCAAAGTAGTACACCCGGGTATGCTCCAGAAAGCGGCCGATGATGGAGCGTACTCGAATTTTTTCGGAGACTCCGGGTACTCCCGGCCGCAGACAGCAGATGCCTCGTACTATGAGGTCGATATCGACACCGGCCATGGATGCACGGTAGAGTGCCTGTATGATCTGTGGCTCCACCAGCGCATTGAATTTTGCGATGATGCGGGCCGGTTTTCCCTGCTCTGCATTGCGTGCCTCCCGATCGATTTTTTTCAGTAGGGCAGTGTGCAGGGTAAAGGGTGACTGGAGAAGTTTGTTCAGTCGGGAGACCTTGCCTAGACTGGTCAGTTGCAGAAAGACATTGTGCAGGTCTTCTCCCATCTCCGGGTCACTGGTGAAGAGGCCGTAGTCGGTATAGAGGCGAGCCGTACGCGGATGATAGTTGCCGGTTCCCATGTGGGCGTAGTGGCGTAGATGTCCTCCCTCCCGGCGCACCACGAGAATCATCTTCGCATGGGTCTTGTAGCCCACTACGCCATAGACAACGTGTGCTCCCGCCTTCTGCAGCCGGGTTGCCATGGTGATGTTCTCCTGTTCATCGAAACGGGCCCGCAGCTCAATGATGACCGTGACCTCCTTTCCTGCCTTGGCAGCGTTGACCAGGGCATCGACCACCGGGGAATCTGCACCGGTACGGTAGAGTGTCTGCTTGATTGCCAGCACCTGTGGATCGGCTGCCGCCTGCCGCAGAAAGTCGATTACCGGAACGAACGACTCGTAAGGGTGATGCAACAGGATATCGCGTCGGCGCAACAGCTCAAACATGTCCGTCTCGTGGGTCAGTGGTTCCTGGAGTCCCGGAGTAAACGGCGGGAACTTGAGGTCGCTGCGGTCCACCAGATCACATACAGCCTGCAACCGGTTCAGATTGACCGGGCCGTTGACCTGATAGAGATCGTCCCTTCCCAACTCAAACTGGGCCAGCAGGTAGTCGATTATGTTCTCGGGGCAGTTGTGGGCCACCTCGAGACGCACTTCGTCACCATAGCGGCGTGAGTCCAGCTCTCCTTCCATGGCCCGCAGCAAGTCGTCGATCTCCTCCTCATCGACGAACAGATCGCTATTGCGGGTTACCCGGAACTGCCATGAGCCCTCCACTTTCATCCCGGGAAACAGTTCGTCTACCCAAGCGTGAATAATGGAAGTCAGAAAGACATAGTCATAGGCGCCGCTCTCCTGAAACTCATCCGGTAGCCGGATGATACGGGGCAGGGCGCGTGGCGCCTGTACGACAGCCATGCCGCTGTTGCGCCCGAAGGCATCCTTTCCCTTGAGGGAGATGATGAAATTGAGACTCTTGTTGAGAATCCGCGGAAACGGGTGTGACGGATCCAGCCCCAATGGGCTGATTACGGGAAGCAGCTCATGCCGGAAAAAGTGGTGCAGCCATTCCGATTGTGCAGGGTTCCATTCACTACGACGAATGAAGCGGATCTTCTCCTGTGCCAGTGCGGGAATGAGCACCTCATTCAGTAGCCGGTATTGCTCATCCACCAGCTGACGCGTCTGGAGGTTGATGGCTTTCAGCGTCTCCTGGGGTGACATTCCATCCGGACCGCTCTGGGTCGATCCCAGCTCCAGCTTCTGCTTCAATCCGGCAACGCGGATCTCGAAGAACTCATCCAGGTTGGTGCATGAGATGCAGAGAAAGCGCAGCCGCTCCAGTAGCGGGTTGGAGTCGTCGCGGGCCTGCTCCAGCACTCGCTGATTGAACTCGAGCAGGCTCAGCTCCCGATTGATGAACAGCTCAGATCGCTTCAAATCGGTGGTGCTCATCGGCTGGTTTCTCTCATGTTGTGAAACAGAAATGTTATCCAGTTGTTCAGGTGTGTGCCCGGTCAAGGCGCAGAGTGCAGGCAAGGGTCGTTCCCTCGTCGAGGTCGCTTCAGTGCATCCCTGCACTCGCGACACTCGGAGATCCCAGTCCAGCATACCGGAATGCAGGAGCAGGCCTGCCTGAAGCCCCTGACCCCATGATATTCAACGAAGAGCCGTGGTATGCCACAGCTGGATCGGATATATCTGATTATATCGTTGCCGGATTGATATCAATATCGCATATATTGTCGTCGGATTGACAATAGTTTTTCAATTGCTCCTCGGGCGCTGCCGATACCATCTATAATCATTATTAATATTAATCCGGCAACAATATATGTCGCATCCAGGGCCTCAGGCAGGCACCGGAAAAAGGCGTAGTTAGCAGGTTTGTCTGTTGCTCCCTTTCGGTTATCGGGGTAAAGGAAAGGAGCCGGTATCTTGCTGTACAACGGTGATTCCGGGAGGTTCAGCCAGGGGTTACTCTTTGAAGGGAGGTTGTTTTTATGGTGAGATGGCCTCGGTACCTCCTGCTTCTGCTGACGGTGTTCCTTTGCGCCCGGGCAGGGGCGAGTGTGCCTCCCTATCCGGTGAATCAGAATATAGGCATTCCGGATCGGGTGATGAACAACTTGAGCTGGGAACTCTGCCTTGGTTGCCATGGTGATCCAGGTGGTGCTCCGGCGCCGGTGAAGAGTGGTTATCTTCCCGATCGGCACCATTTGCGTGTCGATACTCCCATCGAGGAGTATACCGCCTCCCCCTTTCCGGAGAGATCACCGGACGGGACGCATACCTGCATCACTTGTCATCTGGTCGATTGGGTTACCGATCCATCCCGCCCGCTGGGAGGTTACTTTGTATTTGCTCAGGATCCGGCTGCTCCGGAGTTCCGCAACTGTCTGAGATGTCACAAGCAGGTTGCAGATGTTGCATCGGTACACCATCTGACGCAGAAGGCGCAGGAGGCAAAGTGCCAGCTCTGTCACGGCAATGTGATCAACGATCCAAATGACGATCACTACATTCCCGATAGCGGACAGGTCAACGTGACTCCCCGCCCCGGATGGGGTAGTGGCGAGGTGGGTGTAACCGGGGAAAAGATGGGTGGTTGTCGTTACTGCCACGGTGGTGGTGTGGATGATGTCACCGGTATCGTCGTGCCGGTGAACGCCCGGGGTAACGCCAACAACGCTACTCATCACGGTACCGGTATCGCAAGGGGAGGGACCAACTCGGTACATACCTGTACGCTGTGTCACAATTGGGGGTTGGAGCCTGGCCCGCTGCATGGGCCATACAATATACGGGGGTGTGAACGCTGCCACGGGATGAGTTCACTGCACAACATCCAGTTCGATTCAGTGGGGGACGGGGTCGTGCCGGGGGAGGAGGAGCCTTTCTACGGCCATGTCGGGAACAACCTCGATTGCCGTGGATGTCACGGCCCGAATCCCACTTTCCCGGCGGTTCCCTACCCGGGGGATCCCGGTTTCGACCATCTGGGAGAGCAGAGCGACTGTCTGGGGTGTCACCGCAACGGCAGCTTCAATGGTGCCGGTGTTACTGTGGCCTCGGCGGACAACGCTGCCTTCGGGCCGGTAGTACCCTATATCAGCGGTATCAGCAACAGGCAGATTACAGCCGGGCAGGCAGCGATGCTCAGCTTCACCGGTTCGGCATTCTTCAGTGAGCGGGATGGCATCGACATCCCTGCCACGGTGGAACTGATACCACATGGGGGTTCGGCGATCGAGATCGTTCCCACCTCTGTCAGCCCCACCCTGTTGGAGTTCAATGTGCCATCCACACTCACCCCCGGAACGTACGTGGCGAGGGCGGTCAAGGGAGGGGTAGGAAGCAATGTCGTAAACCTTGTGGTGCTCCCGGCAGTATCCATTGAGGAGGTGAGCTGCCATGGTGATAGAGTCACCATAACGGGGTCCGGCTTCAGCGACTATCTGGATGCCTCGGGATCGGGAACGGCGGTGAGCGTTGTTCGGGGAGCGGAGCAATCCTGCAAGATCGAATCGTGGGATGATACCCGGATTGTCGCTGACTGTCCCGCGCCGGTCGGTGGCTGGATCAAAGTGCAGAGTATCTTTGGCACAGCTACGGCGGCTGCAGGGTGTGAGCTCCAGGGGGGGAGGCCTTTGTGGTGGGCCATCTGGAGCTGGTGGTCATCCTGGAGCTGGTCGCGGAGATAGGTCCGGAAGCTACAGCAGCTCGAAGCGGAGCGAGGGGGACGGAGAGTGTCCGTGAAGGTGTCGGTTATCGGCAATGAGACATGTTGATCGGTGGCTCTGAATGAGCAGGCTTGCTCCACCACCATGGCCACTCCGGCGTTTCTACGCAGACTGCATTGGAAAAGGTTGCTGTAGAATGGTTACAGTGGCTCTCTGCCATCGTGTTGCGGAGCCGCCATGAAGGTCGAACGGGACAACCTGATCGTCATCGACAAAATTGGAAGTGAGTATGGAACTGCCTATCCCTGATCGAATCAGTGCCGGAAAGGCGCTGGCGGAGGCCCTGGAGAGCTATTCGGGGCGGGATGATGTAATCGTACTGGGACTGCCACGGGGCGGGGTGCCGGTAGCTGCCGAGATTGCCCGCTCCCTTCATGCACCACTCGATGTAATGCTGGTGCGCAAGCTCGGCATACCGGGTCAGCCGGAACTGGCTATGGGGGCCATTGCGAGCGGTGGCGTGCAGGTACTGAATGAGGATTTGGTCCAGAGGCTTGGGATAACCGGGGAGACCATCGACGCGGTGGTAGCCAGCGAGCAACGGGAGTTGGAGCGCCGTGAGCGGGCCTACCGGGGCGAGCGGCCGTGGCCCGAGCTTGCAGATCGCTGTGTCATTCTCGTGGATGATGGTCTTGCTACCGGGGCTACCATGCGCGCGGCTATAGATGCGGTACGTGCCCAAAAACCCGCTTGTCTCGTGGTAGCAGTGCCGGTCGCCCCGCCGGATACGGTTAGCGCCCTGGAGCCGCTGGTGGATCAGGTGGTCTGTCTGTTCCAGCCCGAGCCATTCATGGCTATCGGTCAGTGGTATCAGGACTTCAGCCAGACCCCGGACAGTGAGGTGAAGGAGTTGCTTGCCGAACAGCAGGAGGGGTAGTAGGCTGTCGAAAAACTTCGGTAACTACTCAGCTTGCTCCTGAAATGCGCCATCTCTGCGTTGGGAAATGGTCATTTACTCGTGGAAACTCACATTTCCCTCCTTGATCTGACGCGTTCCAGAAGCAATCTGAGCAGTTACACAAGCCGATCACCACTCGCTGAGTAGTAGTTATCAACCCGGCAACGATATATGTCGCATTCAGGGCTTCAGGCAGGCGCCGGAACAAGGCGCAGTGCGCAGGCAAGGGTCATTCCCTTGTCAAGGTCGCTCCAGTCCCTGCACCCGCGACACTCGGAGATCCTGTCCAGCGCACTGGAAC
>JALSRO010000477.1 GCA_026984715.1 Chromatiales bacterium
ACCATCGCCAGCTGCCTCGTCGGCTCCCTATGAGATGAACTTCTCTCTCGACGAAAACGGTGTCGTGATTTCAGGGGTGGTCCCCGACGAAGAGACCCGCGCAGCGATCGTGGCCATTGCCCAGCGAGAATTTGGAGCGGAGAAGGTTCAGGACAGCCTGGAGCTGGCTCCCGGCGCCCCTGATGGATGGCGGGCCGTAGCCGAGAGTGTTGTTTCGAGGCTGAATCGTTTCACCCGTGTGAGCGCGACACTGACCGATACTACCCTCCGTTTGAACGGTGTGGTGGGTTCCGAAGATACTCGCAGCGAAGTGGAGAACTCTATCAGCGCGGCCCTGCCATCCGCATACCGGCATGAGTATGACATCGCGGTTCCATCGGTGCTTCTTCGGAAGGCTGCCGACAGTTGCCAGCGACAATTCAACGGGTTGCTGTCGGAGCAAAAGATCCATTTCAAGACCTCCAGTGCAAAAATCAGCGCGGAGAGCTACCCGCTGCTGGACAAGCTGGCAGAGATCGCTTCCAACTGTCCGGATGCAAAGATCAGGATAGAAGGGCATACCGATGCCAGGGGAGGAAAGAGGATGAACTTGAAATTGAGTCGAGCGCGTGCCGATTCGGTGGTTGATTACCTGGTAGGCAAGGGTGTTGGGAGGGAGCGGCTATCTGCCGTGGGGTATGGTGAATCCAGGCCCATTGCCGACAACTCGACAGCTGCCGGCAGAGCAAAAAACCGCCGTATCGAATTCAAAGTTGACATTCAGGGGAGTTGACCATGGGCTACTTGATCGGGCAGATATTGCTGTGTTTGTTAATTGCTTTTGTCCTCGGTTTTGTTATCGGATGCCTTTTTTGCCGCAGCAAACGCGCCGAGTTGAGGGATGATACCGATTGGGCAGGGAGGTATGAACGGCTAAAGCGGGAACATGCGCAGCTTCAGAGTGAAACCCGTGACTGGAAAAGCAAGTATGCCGCTCTTGCAGCAGAGCCACGGACTGAGGTGGATAGCGGCGATTGGGCCGAGCGTTTCGACCAGTTGAAGCAGGATTATGATCAACTGAAAGAGGGGCAGGGGAGACTTCAGCAGGAGCGTGATGAGTGGAAGAAAAAATATGAAGAGCTTCTGGCTGCCAAGAGTAGCGGTAAGGCAACCACTCATGAATATCGGGAAGGACTGATTGGAGATGATTACCCCTATCCAGTGGAGGAGGTCGAAGGAATTGGCAAGGGCTTCGGAAGGAAACTGCGCTCTCTGGGGATCGAAACGACCGAGGATCTGTTACAGCGCTGTCGTACCAAGGATGGCTGGGAAGATGTTGCGGACAGGATCGGCCTGAAAGAGCGTTATGTGGTTCGAAAATGGGCCAGCATGTCTGATCTGATGCGCATTCCGGGAATCATGGGGCAGTTTGCCGAGTTGCTGGAGTTTTCCGGGGTGGAATCGGTGCAGGATCTGGCCAGCCGTGAGCCATCCACTCTTCTGGCAAGATTGGCAGAGGTCAACGCTAGGGAGCACCGCGTCAAGGAGCTCCCTGAGCTCTCTGCTGTCAGTTACTGGATCGAGAGGGCCAAAGAGCTCGATGCCGTCATGAAGATATAGGGGTTCTTCATCGAATCGAGTGGGCGAAAGCGGGCCATCCTCGACAGGGGGCAGGAAACCTGTCTGCAAGAGTGGATTGGGTCACTCTGGTGATGGGGGCAAGTTCCGGTTCGGCTTCGGATCGCGGTGTGCAGTACAATCTGCACCGCCCCAATCCCCTCTCGCCGACGCTCCTGCTTCCCCGTGTCAAGGAGAGTGCCGTTGCGCGGTGGCTTGGTGTTATCCGGCGAAGAGCCGATATAGGGTTTCCTATCTCGATTCCATTTCAAGTTTCAATGAGCTGTTTCCGGCGTTCCGGCACGCTGCGGTCTGTTATTGAATATCATGGGGTCAATGATAACCTGTTGAGAAACCCCGTTTTTCGGCGGTCTGTTGGCAGTATAAGGGTGGCCACCACTTTCAGTGGCGTCAATCCTGGGAAGCCATATTCTCCAACCTCGTGCCCGGATAGGCCACGGACCGGGCTTTTCAAGATCCTGTTTACAGGTTTCCTGCAGGCTAGCCCCGGATTCGCTGCCACGCGGTACGGTAAAGGCGGCTCTGCTTGGCATCCGGAAATCCCCTGCTCTCCAGTCGTTTCTGAACGGAGGCGGGGGGATGGAGTGCCGGGTTTTCGAAATATTTCTCTCCCAGCAGCTTTTGGGCCTCCTTGTTGGGTGTTGCGTAATTGAATTTCTTTGCCAGCCTTGCTGCTACCTCGCTATCCATAAGAAAATTGATGAACTTGTGAGCTGCGACGGGATCCAGTGCGTGTCTGGGGACGGAGAGGCATTTTTGCCATATCAGGGTTCCTTCCTTTGGAACCGCATAGCCGATATCGTCCGTTTTTTCTGCGAGTTTCAGGAAGTCACTGCTCCAGATCATCGCTATGTCGACTTGCCGGGATGACAGGAGGGCGGATGTTTTGCTGCTGAATCCTTTGATATTGGGTCTCTGTTTCAGCAATAGCTGCTCAGCATGTTTTATTGCTGCCGGGTCGGTGGCGTTGACGGAGTAACCGAGATATTTTTGCGTTGCCTGGAAGACCGCCACTTTGTCTGACAGCAAGGCGATACGGTTGCTATATCTCTCCGAGTCCAGCAGCGGTTTCCAGCTGTTGGGGACTTCGCGGACAGCCGACTTGCGATAGCCGATTCCCAGGGTTCCCCAAGAATACGGCAGGCTGAAGGTCCTGTTGGGGTCGAATACGGCTGTTTCCAACTCCGCTTCCAGTTGCTTTGCATTGGGGATCAGAGAGCGATCGAGAGGGCTTAGGAGATCGGTCTGAACCAAGTGCGCGATGGAGTCATCGGTGGCGAAGACAACGTCATAACGGGGTTTGTTTCCGAGGAATTTCGCAATGAATCCGGTTTCATCCCCGTAGAGGTCCATGATCACATCGGTATCCGTGGTTTGCCGGAAGAGCTGGAGTGCAGGTGCGTCGATGGTGCTGCCGCAGTTGAGAAAATGGAGGGACTTTCCGGTGTTCGCCTGGACCGACAGTGAGAGCAGCGGCAATGCTGCTACACTGGCCAGAAATGTGCGCCTGGTGAGAGTCATGTTTTTCTCTGGGAAATAGATTGTACTGATTCCATCATGGCGGATATGGCGCGCTGGATCAAGGTTTTGACAAGCCATTGATTTTTTGTAAATCAGTTTGATAAACAATTGGTTATGGTTTGCTCGGTAATGGGGAAAGGTGAAAAAAATTTCAGGATTCGACAGGCAAACAGTTCTCTCCTGCAGCGCTCTTCCGGCTCCTGGAAAAGGCTCTGAATGCGAGTGATGGTGGGGAGAGGCGGCCTCCTCCCTCTCGGCAGGTGAAATCTGCTCTCCCGGTAAGGCAAGCTACTGTGACAGATAGGGTATTATCCCAGAGGGGGGGGGAGAAATCGGCCACGATTCAGCCGTTTCGTCTGGTTATCGGGTTAATAATATCTTTCACGGGGTACACTGTGACCAGCTGGAAGACGGTACTCCCGCGAAGCAGCACCGCTTCCATCTACGCCATTGGGGCCGGCCTCAGGTCAGCGTCGTGACCCCCTTTGCAGTACCCAGTAGCAGCACGTCCGCCGGTCGAATGGCGAACAGTCCATTGGTGACGACTCCGGCTATGTTGTTGATTTGTGCCTCCAGCTTGGCCGGTTCCATGATCTGCAGTCCATGGATATCCAGGATGATATTGCCGTTGTCTGTGGTAAAGCCTTCCCGCAATACCGGTTCACCCCCCAGCTTGACCAGCTCCCGGGCAACATAGCTGCGAGCCATTGGAATGACTTCGATAGGGAGAGGGAAGGTCCCCAGAATATCCACCAGCTTGCTTTCATCCGCGATGCAGACGAATTTACGGCTTGCCGCTGCAACGATCTTCTCGCGCGTCAGTGCGCCGCCCCCCCCCTTGATTAGCTGAAGGTGTCTGGTAGTCTCATCGGCACCGTCGATATAGACGGATATCTCGTCCACCATATTGAGGTCCAGAACCTCGATGCCGTGGCTTTCGAGGCGCCGGGCGGATGCCACCGAGCTGGCGACGGTTCCGTTGATTCTGTGCTTGATCGCTGCCAGTGCGTCGATGAAGTAATTGGCTGTGGTTCCGGTTCCGATACCGATGACGGTGCCGGCTTCTACATACTCCAATGCTGCTTCGGCAACGGCCTTTTTCATTTCATCCTGGTTCATGGGTTGTCTTCTCCCCCTGTCGCTATCACCATGTCCGCGCAGTATAAGCCTGTTTTCCGGATATCACCAGATGGGCGCTGACATTCCTTGCAGTAGCTGTTAACTTAACCGTATGGAACAGTACATCAAGCAGATCCTCAACTCACGAGTCTATGACGTTGCGCGAGAGACGCCGCTGGAGCAGGCGACCTCTCTTTCAGAGCGTCTCGGGAACCGTATTCTGTTGAAGCGGGAAGATCTGCAACAGGTGTTCTCATTCAAATTGCGGGGAGCCTACAATAGGATCTCCGCCTTGTCCGAGGAGGAGAGGGGGAGAGGAGTGATTGCTGCGTCTGCGGGTAATCATGCCCAGGGAGTTGCGCTGGCAGGGCGCAAGCTCGGTATCCGCAGTCTCATTGTCATGCCCAAGACGACCCCGGATATCAAGGTGAACTCGGTTTCCAATCTGGGGGGGGAGATCGTTCTCCATGGCAGCAGTTACGACGATTCCTATCGACATGCCACCCAGCTTGCCGCCGAGCGGAAGATGACCTTTATCCACCCATACGACGACAGGCTGGTTATCGCAGGTCAAGGGACCGTAGCGATGGAGATCCTGCGACAACACTCCGCAGAACTGCATGCCTTGTTCATTCCTGTCGGTGGTGGCGGCCTGATTGCCGGTATGGCTGCTTACATAAAGAGTTTGCGCCCTGAGATCAGGGTCATTGGGGTGGAGCCGGACGATGCCCCGTCGATGCACCATGCCCTGAGGGCGGGCGAACGTGTCAGCCTGGAGCATGTGGGTATATTTGCCGACGGTGTGGCAGTGCGGCGCGTGGGAAAGGAGCCCTTCCGGATAGCTCAGCGGTGTGTCGATGAGGTGATTCTGGTCAGCACTGACGAGATCTGTGCCGCCATCAAGGATATCTTCGACGATACCCGTTCCATCGCCGAGCCGGCTGGGGCCCTGGCGGTTGCCGGCGTCAAGAAATATGTTCAGCGAGAAGGTGTGAAGGGGTTGAACATGGCGGCCGTACTCAGTGGTGCCAACATGAATTTCGATCGTTTGCGCCATGTGGCCGAACGTGCAGAGCTGGGCGAGCGGCGTGAGGTGCTGCTGGGTGTCACCATCCCGGAGCGCCCCGGAAGTTTTCGACAGTTTTGCGGTATCATTGGTCTACGTGCCATTACCGAATTCAACTACCGTTACTCGGATCCGGATGCAGCCCATGTCTTTGTCGGTGTTCAGATGCAGTCCGGCGAGGATGAGAAGAGTGAGCTGATGACCCGGTTGCGGGATGCGGGTTATCCCGTGGTGGATATGAGCGACAACGAGATGGCCAAGATGCATGTGCGTTACATGGTTGGGGGGCATGCCGAGAGAGCCGAGAATGAGGTGCTGTATCGCTTCGAGTTCCCCGAGCGCCCTGGCGCACTGTTGCGTTTTCTTACACGGATGGGGCAGAATTGGAACATAAGCCTGTTTCACTACCGTAATCACGGCGCGGACTACGGTCGCATTCTGGTAGGAATTCAGGTTCCTTCGCTGGAGCGCGGAGCCTTCGCGGATTTTCTGGATGAGCTGGGATACAACTACAGGGAAGAGACGAGCAACCCGGCCTACCGGCTGTTTCTCAAGTAGCCCCCGGATTCGGAGGCCTCCTGTCCTCTGCAGCGGCTCCGGCTCGGCCCACGGCATTTCTCCCACGAACACACTGTCAACCCGGCGACAATATATGTCGCTTTCATGGCGTCCGGCGTCAGTCGACTCCACGTTGCATGGTGCCGGAGACGGATCTCCGGGTAACTTGAGTAGATGGGGGGACCGGAGTGAACTGGAGCAGGGCGCGATCTCTCCCAGCGTGTATCACCTTCTATTGCAGGGGCAGGCTCCTCTTTTTGTCACCTCCTCCTTGCCGGGGATGTCGCCATTCTGGCAGCGCCCCTTACAG
>JALSRO010000478.1 GCA_026984715.1 Chromatiales bacterium
CGCTTGTGGATGGTGACGGTTATGCGGGTCGAGGAGGGAGAGAACTTGATCGCGTTGGAGAGCAGATTGCTGATTACCTGCATCAGCCTTTCCCGATCCGCCATTACCCATACGTTGCGGCTCTTCTCCTCCATGGTCAGCTCGATCTGGCGTCGGCCTGCAAACGGTTTCAGGTTGGCTATCGCTTGGTCGAGCAGGGGTTGCAGCTCCAGCGGTTGTCCGACGAGTCTGGTCGAACCACTCTCCAGCATCTGCAGATCGAGAAAGTAGTTGATTAGATCGCGCAACCGGATGCTGTTTTCGATTGCGATATCGAGCATCTCTGCGGCTCTTTCGGGGAGTGGTCCCGACACCTCTTTGGCGAGAAGCGTGAGACTGCCCTGGATGGCGGTGAGAGGAGTTCTCAGTTCATGTCCGATGAGGGAAAAAAATTCCGACTTTGCCTGTTGCAGGGATGCCCGTTGTGCGGCGAAAAGCTCCATCAGGGCGGTATAGCTCTCCTCGTCTTTGCTGCAGGCACGAATTCGGGAGCGCTGCTCTTCTGTAAGCATATCCATCTGTTCTCTGTCTCGTCTGTGCTACCGTTCCAGCAATAATATATGTCGCATTCAGGGCTTCAGGCAGGCGGAAAGAGTGGCCCGCTTCGAGATGAAGTCTCGCGACTCCCGCTATGATAAGCCCGCCATTCCCCGGATGAGGGGGGAGGAGCAAGCATTTGCAATGTTTTCACATGTCACGGTTTCACCCTTCGGCGGGCAAACGGTTGCTCGCATACTTTCGGGCGAACTTCTCGCTCTGCTGTTTTGTCTCCGACAGCTGATATCTGCTCATGGCCTTGCCCACCTTGTCCCGCTCTTCGGTTATCCGCAGTCGTTCCCCCTCATCCTTGGCGTTGAGGGCGGCCACGTGCAGCCAGAGAAATGCTCGTGAGAGATTGGGGCGAGTGCCGCGGCCATCACGCAGCATCAGCCCAACCCGGTATTGCGCTAGTGCCTCCCCGTTTTCCGCGCTGCGCATCATCCAGTGAAATGCCTGTTTCAGATTCGGCCGGCGTAAACCGATGCCGCGGTAGTACATGTCGGCAAGTGCCATCTGAGCCACGGCATCCCCATTTTCCGCGGCCTTGCGAAACCATCTGAGGGCGTGGGCAGGAGCCTTGCGCACCCCGATGCCGTTGTAGTACATGGTGGCGAGGATCCGTTGGGAGATCACATCTCCCTTGCGGGCAGCCTTGGTAAACCAGAGTGCGGCCTTGCGTGGATCTTTTTCAGCGCCATCGCCGGTGAGGTAGCTGCGCCCGAGCTGGTACTGGGCCTTTGCATCACCGAGGTTGGCCAACACCTCCAGTTTTGCTAGCTGTTGACGTGAGCGGGGAGCATCGCTCTGATTGGCCTCTGCAGAGGGATGGGCTGTGGAGGCCGTCTTTGCGCAGAGCACTCCGGGAATTCCTGGCAGGAGCAGCAATCCAAGAAACAGTGAGACAACGGTTCGCATCGGTGGCGGTTCTCAATGGGTTGTGATGGAGCAACTATTCAGCACGGCTGAAGATAAGATGCCTGGCGGTATCCGCCCCCTTTCGCGTGCCTCCTGATCCAGTGGAGAGGCCGTTCCCAGGAGTGCAGAAAGGGGGTGCCGACTGAAGTATCTTCGGTATGCTGAATAGTTACTGAATAAGTTATCGGTTCGTCTGTGGTTTTTCTGAAGAGGGCTCTGGGCTCTTCATCAAATCGAGCGGGTGAAACCGGGCCATCCTTGACAGAAAGCGTGGGCGCTGGAGGATGGCCGGCTGGAGGCGGTGGTCGAGGCAAAAAAGTAACTACTCACCACGAAGAGAAAGCTGTTCCATTGAAGGGTGGCAAGTTACATTTGTTGCATAGGGAAACCATGAATTGGATATCAGTCGTTACCAGGATGAGAGCTGCCAGTTTCTATCTATGCCTTCGGGTACTTCATCATCCTCTACATGGTGAATGGTTAAAAAAAGCCCGGTTCGCGTTGCGAACCGGGCTTGCTGCTGTTCGATGCTCTTCCCTGAGCGAAAAAAATCGTTCCATCTTCAGGCACTGGTGCCTGCGTCAGAGAGGCTCACTTCTTGGCTGGAGCACTCTCCTCGGTGGGCTTTACCAGCGCTGCGAACTCATCCTTGTCCAGCTTGCCGTCGGCGTTGCGATCCGCATCGCTGAACAGCGGTGCCAAAGTCGCGGAACCTGCGGCTTCATCCTTGCTGATGACACCGTCGCCATTGGCGTCCAGCTCCGTAAAAGACAGTCCTCCCGCCACTGCGGCGGCAGAGAAAAACAGACCAATCGCGGCCAGTGTCAAAACACGCTTGTGCATATTACTACTCCATTTTGGTTTCATGATACAAACTACACTGCTGTGCACCCCGGGTGTTGCACAGGGAGTGCCAAGTGATATCGGATCCCTTTCATTTCATGGAATTGGAAGAGTTTATGGTGGTTGAGTGGTAGTAGAAATGGGGGAGATGTGTCGGGGTGTGGAGACATCCGATGACTGTCACGCAATAAGACTTTAATAACTAAATAAATTTCTACGTCGCCAGATCGTGACAATTCGGCAAAATGTGAACCCTGTCACACGACAGTGGACTCATGGCCAAGGGCCAATCTTGCGCCCAAGTGAGTCGAGTGCGAGGGGCTGTTGACCGTAGGTGGTGCTCTTCGGTGAGGCGATTGCGTAGTATTTCGTTGCTTTACAGTTGACCGATACCGTGTAGTACCCCTTTTTGGAAGGGCTGCTGGTACCGCAGGGGGTACAGCTGCTATAGCTGCCGTTGTCCAGCAGGCACTTCTCCATCTGAGTCTCGATGGTGGTCAGGGCGATGACGGCGTCGCTGACCTGCTGTCGGGCCATCTGTCTTTCAAACATGGGCCATCCCACACCGGCCAGGATGGCGACGATCGCTACTGTGATCATGGCCTCTATCAGGGTGAAGCCTCTGCCGGTTATGAGACGGTTCGTGTGATATGGCATCTCTGGTTCCTTTCGTTGTGGGGCCGGTCTCCTCTTGCCGGCCCGCTAGGTCAACGTACCTGCCGCCAGGATTTGCGTCCGGTCTTTTCACCGGGATGGAGCTTGTAGGGCTCGCTTGCCGGGTCACCGGTCAGGTAGACGAAGTCCCGATCGTTGCTGGTGGCGAATCCGGGGGTGTTGGCGATCTGATCGATCTTGACGCCGCTCGTTGCCTTGCCCCCGACAAGATCTGTATCGTCAAACCGGTTGTCATTGTTTAGATCGAATGGGGAGTTGGCCAGCCGGCTGCCGTGGAATGCGTTCAGTACCATCAGCCAGCTCTCCCCTCCGGAGGCGCAGGTGTTTCCCGACGGGCTCATGGTGGTGAAGATGATTCGCCTGCCGCGCAGCACGGGTGTGCTGATCTGCCGCTCTCCCGTTGCCGGCAGGTCGAGATACCAACCTTGGTGGGACGACATCTTTTTGTTGCTGGTGATGCGCACCTGTCGGGTATCGTAACCGGATTCGCTCTCTACGGTCTGCTGCAGCAGACGGGAGAGGTTCACCGGGGTATCGGTATCCAGGATTCCGTAGAATGACTGCCTCCCGGTGCTGGATACGTCGCCTGGTTCGAGAAATTTCCCGGTTCCAAAATAGATCATGATACCGGTTCCATAGGGTGTGCGGCCCACCTCTGGGCGTTCGGTTATGGGCTGGCGGTTACCGGCTCCGTCCACTATCTGGGTTTGGAACAGGGGCGCAGGAGCGCTGCCCCCGAGGCTGTCCACCTCCCAGCTGGACGGGTCGGAGCTGCTGACATCGAATTTCCACAGGTTGCCCAGCAGATCACCTGCGTAGATGTAGTCCACCTTGCTGTCTCCATCGATATCCACCGGAGTGGCGCTGGCCAGTCCGTTGGGTGTGGAGAGGGAGCCGGCACCGGTGTCGAGCTTGAAGAAGTTGTCCCCCTCTCTCCAGCCGCTGCCGCCCTTGTCCACGTAGGCGATATAGAGAACTGCGTTGCCACTGCTGCTGGCGTTCCCATCGCTCTCCGTGTTGTTGTACCCATTGCCGAAGATCACCGCCCATCTGCCGTTCTGCATCCGGCTGAGGGTGGAGCGGCTGTAGCTGTAGCCAAGATCGGGATCGTCGCTGTCGGTGAACTCCCATACCACATTCGTGGCAGCGCTGGATTCGTTGCCAAAACTGTCTGGATCAGTGATATCCAGAAGATAGATTCCCTGGCCGCCCCGGTTCAGGCCGCCGGTCAGCAGGGTGTGCCAGCTGCCGTTATAGAATACGTCTCCCATGGTTGGTGTGGCGTCCACGAAGAACTTGTGGGTGTATCCGGGTTGTGCCAGCGAGGCGAGATTGCGATAGACACTGCCCGGTACGTAGGCGAATCTCTCCACGCCGGTGGTTGCATCGAAGGCGTGCAGCATGCCGTCGTTGGCGCCGACGTAGATCATCTTGGGGCGGCTCTGCCATCTGTTGCGGAATGAGCTGTAGTTGTCGAAGCCATAGCGAAATGCAGGTGGTCCGACGAAGAGGGGCGAGGAGTTTACGATGTCTCCCAGCCGGTTCTGCCGGTTGCGCAGGGTGCCCCCTCTCTTCTGTTCATTGCTGTCGTCGCCCCGCAGGTAGTCGAGGATCTTCTCCGTTCCCAGCGCGCTCTTCTGGGTGCTGCTAAGGGTGCTCCAGCGAAATGGCCGACCAGTATTGCCGTCATAGGTGAGGATGGTTCGGCTGTCGTATGATGGCAGTTTGTCGGCGGCATCCCATTCGGCGCCTTCCGGCCCGCTTCCCGAGAGATCCAGCGAGCCGAAGTCCTTCTTGGCAGGGTCGGCATGGAGCCGGTAGGAGAGCAGTTGTCCGCTCCAGCTGCCGTTGTTGAATCGTGACTGGTAGACTCTGCTGTCGCTGCTGATATAACCGGTGCTCAGTGCAACCGTTGCGGCGGCCGGGTTGCTGCGGCCACTGATCTGCTCCATGGTCTTGTTCAGACCATCCAGCAGGCTTTCCGGTGTTGCGGCGGAGAAGAATCCACCTTTGCTGTTGAATCCTGCGTGCCACAGATCGTCTATCTTCTCCATATCGGCGGTATCGGTGGTGGGATCGCCCCAATTTCCGGCCGCGGTGAGGGGGGGATTGGGCCAGCCGTCGCCGTCCTTGTCGGAGAGCCGCCCGTAGACACCGAAAGCTGCACCAAAGGTGACCATGTGCTGGTGTGTGGCTGGGTCGGCGGCGTCTGCGGGCACCTCGTCCGGGAGGTCGCTGAGATCCTTCTTGTAGTAGTGCATGGCCACGTCTGCAAGGGTGCCGGAAACTCCGTCACCATCTTCGTCTCTCACCGAGGGGTCGTCTCCGTTCCAGTAGCCGTCGGTAAACAGCAATGCAAAATTCTTCTGGCAACTTCCCCCTTTGTCGGCGGGCAGGATGGGATCGGCCCGCCCGTCGGTGTTGTCGAAATATCTTCCTACTGCCTCCAGTCCCTTGCGCAGCGGAGTACCACCATTGCCCATCTGGAATCCCAGCAGTTTGTTGAGCAGATCGGCGTTGTGGCTGGTGTAGTCCGTTACCGAAGGGGGCGGGACTTCTACGAATAAGCGGTTGTCCCTCCGGTTGTTGATCACGCTGGCACCATAGCGCAGGTTGGGACGCTTGGTAAGAACCTCGGCGATTGCGGCCTTGGCGGTCATGGAGCGGCGTCGGTGGTACTGGTACCAGTTGGCGATGTTCTGTTGCATGGCCGCGACCCTGGCGCTGTCCCGGATATAGAGGGGAGGGGAGATAATCGGATTCAAACCGGTTTCGTCCGGTTTGTAGCGGATCTCCTCTATCTTGATATTGTCTGCATTCACGGTGAATCGGGTATGGCTGTCCCACAGATCGATCTCTCCATTGGGGCCGTGGGTGACGTTGATCGCCTGGTCCGGTCCGCTGCCATCGTCGTCCTTCCCGCGTCGCGGCATGTCGCCTTTGTACCCCTTGTCGTCACGCCATACCTCGAAGACGAAACCGGTCAGGTCGCGGGTGTCGCTGTAGCCGGCACTCCCTTCGTAGGGGTTGCTGTGTGCAGCGGTAAAGGAGGCGTCACGACAGGGGTCACCGGATGAGTTGCAGGGTCCTCGCCACGGTTTGTAGGTCTGGGCCGGGTTGAAGTAGAGGACGTTGAAATCCGAGGAGAGGATC
>JALSRO010000479.1 GCA_026984715.1 Chromatiales bacterium
TTCGTCGGCGAGCAGTACCTTGCTGTTGCCGGAGAGCGGAGCCAGCAGTTCGGGAAGTGTATCCTCCAATCGGCCCGGTGGGGGGGTCAATGGTGCATCGCTCCCCTCTATCCACCCCAGCGCCTGGATATGGCTGAGCAGCTCCATCACGCTGTCGTCATCTTCGATTCCTGACCAACTGCGCAATCCATCGGTACTCAACAGTGGGGCGGCCGACTGCTTCAGCAGGCTGCGCAGCAACCGGCGCGGTGCTTCCTCCTCGGGACGCGAGACGGCGTAGTATGCCCCTGCAGGGCTGGGCAGGACGTAGATCTTCTCTTGTATCTGATAGCGGGTCATGCAGAAACCTTCAAGTCTGGAGCCAGTGAAAACAGTAGTGCCTCTACCAACACGACGACGTCACGCCGCTGCCTGGCATCTACCTCGAACAGGGGGACTTTGAGTCCGGCGGAGCTCAGCTGTTCGTGGTATTGATCCAGTCTGGGGGTGGCGCAGCGATCGGTCTGGGTGACGCCGATGGCCAGATGGGTCGAGTCGATGAAGCTTCTGAAGGAGTTCAGGAAAAAGTGCATGTCCTGAAAGGGATCCGCGCGAGTGTTGTCCAACAACAGGATGAGGCCGATTCCACCCTTGGTGAGGATCTCCCACATGAAGTTGAAGCGCTCCTGTCCAGGGGTTCCATAGAGATGGAGGCACTCGCCCCCTTCCAGCTGCATGGAGCCGTAGTCCATTGCGACGGTAGTCGTCTCCTTTATGTTCTGTGTCATGTCGGTGGCGATGGCATCGGTGGTCACCGGGGGAGTGTCGCTGATGGCCTGAATCGCAGTGGTCTTTCCTGCGCCGACGGGGCCGGTAAAGATGAGTTTGTAGTTGTTGTCCATATCGGTACTGGTCAAATCGGGTTGTCAGGTTCGTTTTCGCAGGCGGGCCAGGATCTTTCTGAACAGCCCTATATGTTCTTGCTGCTGGTTGGCCTGTCGGGAAGGGCGGTCGTCATCGTTGCTTCTCTTCTCGTGGACGATCAGGCCAAGAGCGTTTGCTGCGCTGTAGAAGGAGAAGATATATTTGGGCGGGATATTCAGGATGGTGGCCGTTTCCATCAGCGAGACCGGCTGGCTGGTCCAGAGAGCCGCGATGCGCAGGCCGTGGTGGATGGGCATCAGGCGGCTCAGGTTGGGCCAGTGGGTCAGATGGATGGGGGCTCGCAGATCCGTTCCTACCGGAATGCGGCCTCTCGCTGTACGCACTGCGAGCTTCCAAAGAAAGAGTTCGATGGGTAGTATCGACCCCCCCTCTTCGGGAGGCATCTCTCCGCTTTCGAGCGGTGTGATGGTTACATCCTCTGGCTGGATGGCCATCACCGAAAGGGCGTAGAGATGGGCATGACTCTGCTCTACCCAGATCTCCCGGGTTTCCGGAAGGATGATTATCGGCCGCCATGGCCCCAGCAGTGATACGTTTCTGTTCTGCTGCCGGGCCAGCTGGCAGGCTTTCTGGATATAGCCCTGCAGATAGCTCTCCGGATTGTACAGAAACGCTGCCTTCTCCTTCTGGGGAGGCTCCGGCACCACCACCTCCGGCTGCCCCGATTGCTCCTCTTTCCGATGGGTGTCAGGGAAGAGGGGAATGATCTCCCCCGAATAGTTGGGTGCGAGCTCCTCTTCCTGTTTCTCAGGAGCGGCGGCATCCTCGTTCGCATCGTATCCGGTGGTGGATACCGCCATATCCAGCACGGGGGGGCGCGGGAGCTTCCCTTTTGGCTCATCTACGGGGGCGGTTGCGGCAATCCTCTCCCCGGCAGTGAGTTCTCTCCGTATCTTCTCGAGAGCGGAGAGCAGTTCCTGTGGCTGGATGGGCTTTTTGAGAAATGCGGCGCCATCGTGTTCGCACTCCAGCAGGGAAACCAGGATTGCGGGACGCTGCGGATGTTTCTGGGAATGTTCCGCACGGCTCTTTTGTGCATGGAGCGCGTCCATATCGAAGATGGAGATATCTGCCGCGGAGTCGTCAGCCAGAAGGTAGTCGTCATGACAGAGGTTGTGGAAAAACAGCTGCAGCGCATCGCGTGCGCGCTGATCCATCCCGATGAGGCTGATTCGCAGTGGCTTGCGATAATGGTTGTCTATCGAAGGCATCATACTGGACTATGTGGCAAGATGTTTTGCAAGCTGTTCCCATTCGTCGGGGACGGGGTTTTTCTTCCCGTTGAGTTTCTTTCGCATGGCGCTGAAGTTCTCCACATCGTTGGATGCGCGGTAGACTGCAAGCAGGTTGTTGTGTAGTTCCACTCTGCCCGGATCCTCCAGTACTGCCTGTTCGAGAATCTCCCGGGCCTTGTCCACCTGGCTGTATTCAAGGTGCTCGATGGCATCCTCCAGGGGGTCGCGCCTGGACTCCCCGGCATCATTCACACGTACCACCAACTGGCGGATTCCGGTCAACCCCTTGCTGAGGACGGACTGCCCCGACTGTGGCATTGGATCGGTGTCCGCCACACCGGTTTCCAGCCGCAGGGCGAGCGCCTGGAGCCGTTCCTTGCTCAACAGTGGCTTGGCCCGGAGCAACATGCGGCGTCGGATTAGGAGCCCCTTATCCCCCAGTGCAATGAACAGGTCGAGCAGGGCACCGTAGGCTCCATCGGCATCACGCCGATCCAGATAGATATTGACCCGCTGGATCTGTGCCAGCAGATTCGTGGGAGTGCGTGCTATGTCACGGGCAAGATAGTCGGCCGCCTTGTCTCCCCACTTCTTTGTATCGATCTGCAGCGAGCGGCACTGCGGGAGATGGAAAGCCGGTTCGAGCAGGTCTGGCGGTGGCGACTGCTCTGCATCCGGTTTCCGTGTCGATGCTGTCATGGCTCTCTTCTTCATAAAAATAAAATGTCGTCACTGAAAGCTGTGGGCTGGCTGGCAGCTATCCCGTCTCCTTGTTTCGCCAGAGAGCGCTCCGCTTGCGCGCCGTATCTGTTTCCGTGACGGGCCGGGAGTAGCGGCTCTGCTATATTATCGGCAGCCCGGCCGGATTCATTACAAATTCCCTGCCAATCTCGCCCTATGGAACAGGCAGGTCGGTGGAACCGGCACTTGTTATGGACCCGGCAGCAATGGCTACCGTATTCAGCCGCGGCCTGCTGTTGAATATCACTGGGTCAGTGGCATCATGCAGGCACCGACCCCGTGGTTCCAGTGCACCGTGCCTTGTTCCGGTGCCTGTTCGAAGCCCTGAATGCGACGTATGTATATATTGTCGCCGGGCGACAATAGTTGTTTGTTCCAGTAAGTGTAGCCACCACCGGTAGGGTGGGCAACCCCCGGAGATGGAAACCCGTGGCGGCCCTATCATCTACCGATTGGCCGGTCACGACCAGGAACTGCTTCACATTCTGATCTCGATGTGTGCCAGTCGTTTCTATGGCCTGGAAAGGTTGGTGGGGCGTTCACCAGCGATGATCCGGGTGTGCAGCAGCCGGTTGTCTCGCAGTAACAGGATATCGACCGGCTCTCCCGGCCGAATTCGGGCGATACGATTCCGCATTGAACGAATGTCCTTGACCGGTTGATCCGCGATACGGATGATAAAATCTCCTGCCCTTATCCCTCCCTTGGCAGCAGGACTGTTGCGGAATACTCCGGTGACGATTGCGCCCTGAATCTGCCGGATTCCGAATGCCTTTGCAAGAGCAGGCGTAACGGCCTGGGCCTCTACTCCCAGCCAGCCTCTGATGACGTAGCCATGTTCGATGATCTGGTTCATTACACCGCGAGCGAGGTTTACCGGGATGGCGAAGCCGATCCCCTGGGATCCACCAGAGCGGGAGAATATCGCCGAGTTGATCCCCACCAGTTCACCCTTGGTATTGATCAGTGCGCCACCGGAGTTTCCCGGGTTGATGGCGGCGTCTGTCTGGATGAAGTTTTCGAAGGTGTTGAGTCCCAGCCGACTGCGTCCAGTGGCGCTCACGATCCCCATGGTAACGGTCTGGCCCACGCCAAACGGATTGCCAATCGCCAGCACCACGTCACCGATCTGCAGGTTACGGGTCTGGCCGAGGGTAATGCTCGGGAGATTGTCCAGCCCGATCCGGAGAACCGCCAGGTCGGTTTCCGGATCGGTGCCCACGACCGTCGCCGATATGCCGCGGCCGTCACGCAGCGCAACCTGAATGGCGTCTGCATCCTTGATTACATGGTTGTTGGTGAGAATGTACCCTTTCCGATCCACGATGACCCCGGATCCCAGACTGGTTTCCAGACGCTGGCGTGGCACTCCCAGCTGATTGCCGAACAGCTGTCGGAACAGAGGGTTGTTCATGTAGGGGTGGGGACGCTGCGCAACCCGCTTCTGGCTGAAGATATTGACCACTGCCGGGGCGGCGGCTTCCACCGCCAGACGGTAGCTGACCGGAGCGGTGACCGCAGATCGGCTACCGTGAGCGATTGCGGGAGCTTCCAGCGGTGGTGCTGGAGGTTCGGAACGCAGCAGCAGAACGGTACCACCGGCGATCACGCCGACAATAACCGACTGCAGCAAGAATGGTAGTAGTTTTCGTAGTTGCATGCCGTATACTCTATCGCAAACCGGCAAGGAGAGAGAAAAACAGATGGTACGACGGAACGAGTTGGTTGCCTATCTCGACACGTTGCTCGCCAGTGGTTCCTTTCGGGACAGCTGTCCAAACGGTCTTCAAGTCGAGGGGCGGGCGCAGATCCATCGCCTGGTGACAGGTGTAACGGCAAATCTGGCTCTGTTACGGGAGGCGCAGGAGCGAAATGCGGATGCCGTACTGGTCCATCATGGCTACTTCTGGAAAGGGGAGGCTCCTACCGTTGTGGGGATGAAACAGCGTCGTCTGAAGCAGCTGCTTGCGGCCGACATCAGTCTGCTGGCCTACCATCTGCCGCTGGACGCCCATCCTGTCTATGGCAACAACGCCCAGCTTGCGCGCCTTCTGGAGCTGTGCCCCGACGGTGGGCTGGAGGAGGGAGATACCGCAATTGGGATGGTGGGCCATCTGGCTTCTCCCATGAGTGCCGCCGAGTTTGCCGGGGTTGTTGAAGAGCGGTTGCAAAGAGCTCCTTTTCACGTGGCAGCCGGCCCGCCCCTGATAAATACCATCGCATGGTGTAGTGGGGGAGCTCAGTCACTGATCGGCTGCGCGGTGGAGAGAGGGGTCGATGCCTACTTGACCGGCGAGGTGTCCGAGCCCACGGTACATATTGCCAGAGAGTGCGGTATCCACTTCTTTGCTGCCGGTCACCACGCCACGGAACGCTATGGCGTGCAGGCGCTGGGTGAGCATCTGGCGCAGCGTTTTGGAGTGGAGCACCATTTTGTTGACATTGACAACCCGGTTTAGGGGCCGTATCATCGCGCTTTTGCATATGGTGTTCGCCAGAGGGGCGGATGGCGATATGCGTCTGAATCCATGTGAGAGGGTGTTACCATGAAGCCGGATATTCATCCCGCCTATGACGAGATTACCGTGACTTGCAGCTGCGGCGAGTCCTTCAAGACCAAGTCCACCAGTGGCCGGGATCTTCATATTGACGTCTGTTCCAAATGTCATCCCTTCTTCACCGGCAAGCAGAAGATTGTCGATACCGCCGGCCGGGTGGACAAGTTCCGCCAGAAGTATGGCATGAAGTAGCATCACCACCGGCGGGGTTGAAAAAAGCGCCTTTCGGGGCGCTTTTTTTGTGATGGAACACAACCTCGCTTCGTCAGGACAGCCCAACTCCGGTAGCAGTCGGGTATCTATCATTGACCCGGCAACAATATGTCACATTCAGGGCTTTGGCAGGTGCCGGAACAGGGTGCAGTGTGGATGCAGGGGTCGTTCCCTTGTCCAGGTCCCTCCAGTGGATCCCTGTCCAGTGCGCTGGAACGCAGGGCTGGCGTCTGCCTGAAATATATTGTGGTTTCTCGTCAAATCGAGTGGATAAAACCGGGCCATCCTTGACGGGGGCAGTGGGAGCAACACAATGGTCGGCAAAAGGGGATTTGGGCGGTGCGGATTGTGCTGCACACCGCGATCCGAAGCCGAACCGAAACTTGCCCCTATCACCAGAGTGCCCCAATCCCCTCTTGCAGACAGGTTTCCTGCTCCCACTCCTCCTGTCAAGAAGAGTACCGCTGTGCGGTTGCCGGTCTGTCAGCTGGTG
>JALSRO010000480.1 GCA_026984715.1 Chromatiales bacterium
GGCTCCATCACTTCTGCTGTCATGAACCTTTTGCTATCGATGATATCTGTATCGAGCCCTTTCCGGTGCCTCATGATGCCCGGGAGCCCTGTCAGTTTGTGTTTGGCAACGGTCAGCACCGGTTGGGCATGTTGACGGATTGTGGTGCCATAACGGCGTATATTCGGGAGAAGTTGAGCGGATGCGATGCGCTGCTGCTGGAGTGCAATCACGACAGTGACATGTTACGCAATGGACCCTATCCCTCTTTTCTGAAGCAGCGGGTGGCCGGGTGCTTCGGGCATCTCAGCAATGGCCAGGCGGCCGGGCTGTTGCGTGCCGTCGATGTGTCTGCACTGCGCCATATCGTCGCCATGCATCTTAGCGGGCAGAACAACACCATCCCGCTGGTGCGCGCCGCCCTGGGAGACGCGCTGGGTTGTGAACGGCACTGGGTGGCAGTCGCGCAACAGGATGCGGTTCTGGAGTGGCGCACCATTTGAGGAGCGGTGTGGTGATGAAACGATTGACAGAGTTATATGCCGGCAAGGCGAAGACCGTATATACGACCGATGATCCGGAGCGACTCATTCTGCAGTTTCGCGACGATACCTCCGCTTTCGATGGGGAAAAGGTAGAGCGGCTGGCACGCAAGGGGATGGTCAACAACCGCTTCAATGCATTTGTCATGCAGAAGCTTCAGGCGGCAGGAATTCCCACCCATTTCGAGAGGTTGTTGTCCGACACCGAAGCGGTCGTCAAACGGCTGGAGATGTTGCCGGTGGAGTGTGTTATCCGCAATATCAGCGCCGGTAGTCTCTGTCGCCGACTGGGGGTAGCCGAAGGGCAGGAGTTACGCCCGCCGGTATTCGAGTTTTTTCTGAAAAACGACGCTCTGCACGATCCTCTGATCAACGACTCCCACATCATCACCTTCGGCTGGGCCAGCGAGGCCGAGATCGTGCGAATGAAACAGCTGACCTCTCGGGTGAACAGTATCCTAGAGGCGCTGTTTGCAGAGGCGGGACTGCTGTTGGTGGACTACAAACTGGAGTTCGGCCGATTCAAGGGGGAGTTGCTGTTGGGGGACGAGTTCAGTCCCGACGGCTGTCGTCTGTGGGATGCCGCAACGGGAGAGAAACTGGACAAGGATCGTTTTCGCCAGGGGCTCGGTGGCGTAGTGGAGTCCTATGAAGAGGTGGCGCGCCGCCTCGGTATCGAGTTGTAGGATCCCCCTGTGAGCGGCTCCTATACATCGGAATCCATCGAAGTGCTCACCGGGCTGGAGCCGGTGCGCAAACGGCCGGGGATGTATACCCAGACAGAGCGCCCCAACCACCTTGCCCAAGAGGTGATCGACAACAGCGTGGATGAGGCAATTGCGGGGTTCGCCAAACATATCAAGGTGATACTGCACAAGGATGGCTCCCTCTCGGTGGAGGACGATGGGCGCGGCATGCCGGTGGACATCCACCCCGAGCAGAAGCTGCCGGGGGTAGAGGTGATCCTCACCAAGCTGCACGCTGGGGGCAAGTTCTCCAACAAGAACTATACCTACTCCGGAGGGCTGCACGGTGTCGGGGTATCCGTGGTCAACGCCCTGTCGAAACACCTGGAGGTGTGGGTGCGCCGCGGGGGCAGGGAGTACAACATTGCGTTTGCCGATGGAGTGAAGATTTCGCCGCTGGAGGAGGTGAGCAAGGTAGGTAAGCGGAATACCGGAACCACACTACGCTTCTGGCCCGATCCGGTGTTCTTCGACTCGATCAACTTCTCAATCCCAAGGTTGAAACACCTGCTGCGTGCCAAGGCGGTATTGTGTCCGGGGCTGGCAGTGGATTTTCTCGATGAGAAGAGCGGCGAGACCTCGCGATGGTGCTATCAGGATGGATTGAAAGAGTATCTGGCAGGGGAGCTTGGAGAGCTGGAGAGATTGCCGCCGGATCCCTTCGACGGGGCTATGGAGGGGAGCAGCGAAGCGGTCGAATGGGCGGTGGTCTGGCTGCCGCCGGAGCAGGGGGAGCTGGTCACAGAAAGTTATGTCAACCTGATACCCACCGCCCAGGGGGGGACTCATGTCAACGGCCTGCGAACCGGATTGACCGAGGCGCTGCGCGAGTTCTGCGATTTTCGCACACTGCTTCCGCGGGGAGTGAAACTGAGCCCGGAGGATGTGTGGGAACGCTGCAGCTACATCCTGTCGCTCAAGATGCAGGAGCCCCAGTTCTCCGGTCAGACCAAGGAGCGTCTCTCCTCAAGGGAGAGCGCCGCGTTCGTCTCCGGGGTGATCAAGGATGCCTTCTCCCTCTGGTTGAACCAGCATCCGGGAGTAGGGGAAGCCATCGCCGAGCTGGCCATCGTCAATGCCCAGAGGCGTCTCCGTGCCAGTAAGAGAATCGTGCGCAAGCGGGTCACGCAGGGGCCGGCACTGCCTGGAAAGCTGGCGGACTGCTCTTCAACCGATCCAGCCCGTACCGAGCTGTTTCTGGTGGAAGGAGATTCCGCCGGTGGTTCCGCCAAACAGGCGCGAGATCGGGAGTTCCAGGCCATCATGCCGTTGCGCGGGAAAATATTGAACACATGGGAGGTGGACTCCGCGCAGGTGCTCGGCTCTCAGGAGGTGCACGATATTGCCGTGGCCATTGGTGTCGATCCCGGTTCGCGCGATCTGGATGGGTTGCGCTATGGCAAGATCTGTGTGTTGGCCGATGCCGATTCCGATGGAGCACATATCGCGACACTCCTCTGTGCCCTGTTTCTGCGCCACTTCCGTCCTCTAGTGGCGGCGGGGCACGTGTTCATCGCCATGCCCCCACTGTTTCGCATCGACGTGGGAAAAGAGGTGTTCTATGCGTTGGACGAGGCGGAGAAGCAGGGGGTTCTCGATCGCATTGCCGCAGAGAAGAGGCGTGGCAAGATTACAGTGACGCGCTTCAAGGGGTTGGGAGAGATGAACCCCATGCAGCTGCGCGAGACTACGCTCTCCCCCGATACCCGACGGCTGGTACAGCTCACCATCGAGCAGGGAGACGATACGGATCAGGTGATGGATATGCTGTTGGCGAAGAAACGATCCAGGGACCGCAAATCCTGGCTGGAGAGCAAGGGGAATCTGGCAGAGATTCGGGAATGAGGTGAAGCGTCTCTCTGTTCAGCCCGCATCTCCTTAACAGGATGTTGAAAAATCCCATCCATGGTCTTTTCCAA
The DNA here is from genome assembly GCA_026984715.1 of Chromatiales bacterium. GTDB lineage: Bacteria > Pseudomonadota > Gammaproteobacteria > Thiohalospirales > Thiohalospiraceae > DRMK01. The sequence goes on from JALSRO010000480.1 coordinate 3,187, forward strand.
CGCGGGGGCGGAAAAGTGCGATTTCCCGCCCCCTTCATTTTCAATGGCGGCACATCCCTGAGCCGCAAACAGGCTGCCAAAAAACAGCCTTTTCAACAGCCTGTTGAAAAGAGGATGTTGGTTTCGACGGAGAAGTGAATGACGAGCGAGCAGGTGGTTGCGCCATCTACCTGCGCCCGCCTGAACCCTCTGACCCTGCGATATCCAACGACAGGCTGTGGCCGAATACGATAGCATGTTGCAGTTGTACAGCTCTGTTCATGGCCTTTTCCAACCGCAGCGCCGGAAAGGTGTGATTTCCCGGCGCCTTGATTTTCAAAGGATTGGTGCCTCGAAATCGGCAGCAGATTCTTGCGCCGCAAACAGGCTGTCGAAAGCGGAGATTGTAACAGCCTGTTGCTAGCGGCGAAACAGCCAGAACAGCAGGCTCAGTAACAGGCTGACCAGGATCGAACTGGTCAGGGGGAAGTAGAAACGGAAGTTTTCCCGTTCAATCACAATGTCTCCAGGCAGTTTCCCTATCCCGATTTTCTGCAGCCACGGCCAGAGCAGACCCAGTAGCAGAATCGCAATCCCCAGAATTATCAACGTACGGCTCATGGTTACGAACTCCCCGATGAATCCAGTTGGTACGGTTCCACTCTCGCTGATGTGGTACTTCCTCTGGAGGGGTGGTTGGTATCCGGAGTATCTGAAAAGGTGCTGTTTGCATTCATTGCCGGGTCAGAAGATTCGGCAAAAAGTTGCCGCCGCGCTTCGAAAACAGGGAACAGGCTCTGGTTAACCTCATGATTTGCAAGCATGGCGTGACGATGGCACGGGCGTTGCTTGGCTTCGGGTAACAGCTCCCGGACAGGTGAACCATGAACGTTTCTACGATTTTGCGACTCTTTCTTTCCATGCTGCTTCTGGCTAGTATCGTGGCGCATGCCGAGCGGGTCAAGGATATCGCATCGGTTGCCGGGGTGCGCAGCAATCAGTTGATCGGTTATGGCCTGGTGGTGGGATTGAACGGGACGGGGGATCAGACCAGTCAGGCGCCGTTCACCGCCCAGAGCCTGAGATCCATGATGTCCCAGTTCGGAATCACACTGCCAGCCAATCAGACCTTGCAGCTGAAGAATGTTGCCGCAGTCAGCGTCCATGCCGAACTGCCGCCTTTCGCCAAACCGGGTCAGACCATCGATGTCACCGTCTCCTCCATCGGCAATGCCAAGAGCCTTCGCGGCGGCACACTGCTGATGACGCCGCTGCGTGGTGCAGATGGTAACATCTATGCGATTGCCCAGGGCAATATGGTGGTCGGTGGCCTGGGGGCGAAGGGACAGGATGGTTCGCGTATCACCATCAACATCCCCAGTGCCGGGAGGATTCCCAACGGTGCCTCAGTGGAGCGCGAGGTATCCACCGCCTTCGCCCGGGGCAACAGCCTGATCCTCAACCTGAACCGGCCGGACTTCACCACTGCCTACCGGCTGGCGAAGGCGATCAACGACATCATGGGGGAGGGTACTGCAGCGGCGCAGGACGCCACTTCGGTGCGGGTGAGTGCACCCCTGGATCCCGGTCAGCGGGTCTCTTACCTTGCGATGCTGGAGAACATCCAGGTGGTTCCCGATGAGGCGGCCGCCAAGGTGATCATCAACTCACGTACCGGGACGGTCGTCATCGGAAAGAATGTGCGTCTTACACCGGCGGCGATCTCCCATGGCAACCTGATTGTCACCATCCGGGAAAACCCGCGTGTAAGCCAGCCTGGAGCGCTCTCCGGCGGAAGTACAGCCGTGACCCCTTCCTCCAATGTGGAGATTACCCAGGAGGGCAAGCGGATGTTTCTGTTCGACCCGGGGGTATCGCTGGATTCGCTGGTGCAAGCGGTCAACAGGGTTGGGGCTGCGCCAGGAGATCTGGTGGCGATCCTGGAAGGGCTGCGCAGTGCGGGAGCGTTGCGTGCCGAGCTTGTGATTATTTGATGATTGGGGACGAGATGAGCGGGTTGATGACAGGCTGTGAGTCGCATTGCGCAGCAGGGTGCTCCGGATGATCTCCACTCCACCGGATATCTACACCGATCTGCAGGGGCTGCAGCGGCTGCGCACCCTTACCAGACAGGACTCCGGCAAGGCACTGAATCTGGTCGCCCAGCAGTTTGAGGCGCTGTTTCTGCAAATGATGTTGAAGGGGGTGCGGGAGAGCAGTCTCGGCGATCCTCTTCTTGGCAGTCAGCAGATGGAGTTCTATCGAGAGATGCATGATCAGCAGCTCTCCATCGAGCTGGCGAAGGGGAAAGGGATGGGTATCGCAGAGATGCTGGTGGAGCAGCTGGGCAGGAGCCTTTCACAAAAGGCGTCGCAAGGCGATGGCAGTCACGAGGCCCCGGGGCGCCTCCCCATCCGTGCTGTTACTCCCGTGGTTGAACAGCCGGAGGTGCGTACCCCCTCTCTGGCGCCGGTGAAGTTTGAATCACCACGGCAGTTTGTTCGCCATCTCTGGCAGGATGCTGCCAACGTAGCGGCCGACCTGGGTGTCAGCCCCGAGGTGTTGTTGGCGCAGGCGGCGTTGGAGACAGGGTGGGGGAAGAAGGTGATCCGACGTGAATCCGGAGGCAGTAGCTACAACCTTTTCAACATCAAGGCCGATCACCGCTGGAAGGGAGAGCAGGTTGGTGTCGATACACTGGAGTATGTTCATGGAGCCATGACAAGGCAGCATGCCCGGTTTCGTGCCTATGAGAGTTACCAGGAGAGTTTTGCCGACTATGCCGAATTTTTGCGCACCAATCCCCGCTACGGGGAGGCCCTGCGGCAAACCGGTGATGATGTGGCCTTTATCAATGCGCTGCAGCAGGCGGGTTATGCAACCGACCCCCGGTATGCGGAGAAGATTACACGCATTCTGGAGGGTCGGGTGATGCGTAGCGCGGTGGCTGCGATAAAGTTTTCCGGTGGCGAGACGATATCATCATAT
>JALSRO010000481.1 GCA_026984715.1 Chromatiales bacterium
TCCCTGGCCAGGGCGCGTTCGTTGGCGCTCAGTACCTTGTCCTCGAAACTCTTCAGCTCCGGAGTGATGTAGCGTTCCGCCCCCTTGAGGGTCTGGCGGCGCTGGTAGTGGTCGGGAATCCTGGCGGCTTGGGTGCGGCTGACTTCGATATAGTAGCCGTGTACCCGATTGTAGTTGACCTTGAGGTTGGAGATGCCGGTCTGCTCTCTCTCCCGCTGCTCCAGTTCGATGAGATAGCGGCCGGCGTTCTGCTGCAGTGCGCGCAGTTCGTCCAGTTCACTGTCGTAGCCCTGCGCGATAACCCCCCCGTCGCGGATCAGCTGGGGCGGCGTCTCTACCACGGCCCGTTGCAACAGTTCATGGAGTTCCGGGAACTCGCTGATGCGGTTGCGCAGTTCGTTCAGCAGCGGGGAGTTTTTGCTGGCCAGGGTCTGCTGCAGTTGCGGCAACCGGCCCAGTGTTGTGCGCAGATGAACCAGATCGCCGGGACGGGCGGAGCGCAGTGCAACCCGGGTCAGGATGCGCTCCATATCCCCGATGCCGTGCAGCTGTTCATGCAACGACTCGTAGTTGTGCTCCTCCAGAAGCTCGGCTACGGCCTGGTGCCGTTGGCTGATGATCTGCTGATTTCGCAGCGGGCGGTTCAGCCAGCGCCGCAGCTGGCGGCTGCCCATGGCGGTGGCGGTATGATCGAGGATGCCGGCCAGCGTCTGTTCGGGGTGGCCGGAGAGGCTGGTCTCCAGCTCCAGATTGCGGCGGCTGGCGGCATCGAGGATGATGCTCTCTTCGCGTTGCTCGACGCGCAGTGAGTTGATGTGGGGCAGCGCGCTGCGCTGGGTGTTCTGCACATAGTGAAGCAGGCCGCCGGCGGCGGCTATCGCCAGCGGAAAGGGTTCGCAGCCGAAGCCGGCGAGATCACGGGTTCCGAACTGGCTACACAAAAGGCGGGTGGCGCTGTCGATCTCGAAGTGCCACGGAGGCAGACGCTGCAGGCTGCTGTTTTCGCAAAGGATGGCGGGAGGGTTCTCGTCGCAGATGATCAGCTCTGCAGGCCGCAGCCGTTCCAGCTCGCCGGCAACGGCCTCCTCGCCATCCAGCTCCATCACATGGAAGCGGCCGCTGCTGATCTCCATCCACGCCAGGCCGAACCGCTCCTTTTGCTGAAACAGGGCGGCCACCAGATTTTCTCGGCGCTCTTCCAGCAGTGACTCCTCGGTGATGGTGCCGGGAGTGATGATGCGGGTCACCTGCCGCTCGACCGGCCCCTTGCTGGTGGCAGGATCACCAATCTGCTCACAGATGGCCACCGATTCACCCTGTTTGACCAGTTTGGCCAGATAGCCGTCCACGGCATGATAGGGAACTCCGGCCATCGGAATCGGTTCTCCCGCCGACTTCCCCCGGCTGGTGAGGCTGATGCCCAGCAGCCGGGCTGCCTTGCGTGCGTCGTCATAAAACAGCTCGTAGAAATCCCCCATGCGAAAAAACAGCAGGATGTCGGGGTGTTCAGCCTTGATGCGTAGGTACTGCTGCATCAAGGGGGTATGCCTGGAGTTGCTGGAAGCCATCCCGGCCAGTTTAGCGAAATTTGCATCGGCGGCCAATTTGTGGTGCCCACTGCTTGCGAATATTAGCCGGGTCTGGTATTGCTTGTAAGCCGATAACGATAATTCGAGGTCAAGCCGATGACGAAGCGACTGGATTACAGTGAAAAACGGGATTTCGTCCGCATGCACGTGAAGTGTACGGTGGACTACAGAGTAGCGGAGGAGGGGGAGTCGCGGCTGGCGGAGGGGCACAATCTCAGCGCTGGTGGAGTTCAGTTCGAAACGGACCAGATGCTCCCGGAGGGGACGCAGCTCGAGATCACCATCTCCCCAGAGCAGAAGCTGACTCCGCCTCTGGAGGCTACCGCCGAGGTAGTCAGGGCCGAGCCTTCGCCCGACGGCAGACATTTGATCAGCTGTCGCTTCCAGAAGGTGAAAAGCTGATGGACAAGATTCACCAGCTGGCTTGCCGGCTTGGTGAGCAGTTGCTGCAGCGGCGGATGATGCTGGCTACTGCAGAGTCCTGTACCGGCGGCTGGATTTCCAAGATCATTACCGATATTCCGGGAAGCTCCCGCTGGTTCGAGCGGGGTTTTGTCACCTATACCAATATAGCCAAGCGGGAGATGCTGGGGGTGCATGCCGGGACACTGGAGGCATTCGGGGCGGTGAGCGAGCAGACAGTGCTGGAGATGGCGCGGGGGGCGTTGCGGTACAGCCATGCACAGCTGTCGATTGCGGTCAGCGGGATAGCTGGACCGGGCGGAGCCGTGCCGGGGAAGCCGGTCGGAACTGTCTGGTTTGCCTGGGCCGGACCGGGGGAGGGGGTGGATACCTACATGGAGCGGTTCTACGGCGATCGTGAGGAGGTGCGCCAGGGAGCGGTACGAGTCGCGTTGGAAGGGCTGTGTGATGCAGCAGGGTAAGCATCGCCCCCTGTTTTTCGCCTTGTGGCCGGACGAGGAGGTGCGCCGGCAGCTCCAGCAGCTTCTGAGCCAGCCTCCGTTTGCCAAGGTGGAGGGAAGAGCCGTGGATGCGGAGAATTTCCACATTACCCTGCGTTACCTGGGGGTGTTGTCCAGTCCACAGCGGCTATGTGCAGAGCGCGTTGCCGATGCCGTCGGCTTCGAGAGCTTTCGGCTGGTGCTGGATCGAGTGGGTTACTGGCGGAGTCCCCGGGTGGCGTGGCTCGGTCCGAGCAAAACCCCGGTAGCGTTGCGCCAACTGGCGACACGGCTGGAACAGGGAGTGGTGGCGTGCGGGCTGGAGCCCGAGGAGCGTGCTTTTCAACCCCATCTGACCTGTTTGCGCAAGGCCCGGCCCTGGCCCCGGGATATCGATTTTCCCGCGATCACCTGGCAGGTGGACCACTTCGTCCTGGCCCGTTCCGCCGTTGTGCGGGAGGGGGTCCGTTATGATGTGCTGCGTAGCTGGAGGGGGTAGCCGGGTAGGGTGGATGTTGCTCCCGGTACGCTGTCAGGTGGTGGTTGGTGGTTTGAGGGAACTGTGAAATAATTGCTGTCCAGAGGTATCTATCGAGGTTACAGCAATGGATGACAACAGAAAGAAGGCGCTGAGCGCGGCACTCAGCCAGATCGAGAGGCAGTTCGGCAAGGGCTCCGTGATGCGCATGGGCGACTCGGGCGCGCTGCATGACGTGGAGGCCATCTCTACCGGCTCGCTGGGGCTGGATATCGCCCTCGGAATTGGTGGTGTGCCCAAGGGGCGGGTGGTGGAGATCTACGGGCCGGAGTCCTCCGGCAAGACCACCCTCACCCTGCAGATCATCGCCGAGTCGCAGAAGAACGGTGGCACCTGTGCCTTTGTGGATGCCGAGCATGCCCTGGATCCGGTCTATGCAGAAAAGCTGGGTGTCAATATCGACGACCTGCTGGTCTCCCAGCCGGACACCGGCGAACAGGCGCTGGAGATCACCGATATGCTGGTGCGCTCCGGCGCGGTGGATGTTGTGGTGGTGGACTCGGTGGCGGCGCTCACCCCCAAGGCCGAGATCGAAGGGGATATGGGGGACTCCCATATGGGGCTGCAGGCGCGGCTGATGTCCCAGGCGCTGCGCAAGCTTACCGCCAACATCAAGCGCTCCAACACCCTGGTGATCTTCATCAACCAGATCCGGATGAAGATCGGGGTGATGTTCGGCAACCCGGAGACCACCACCGGTGGCAATGCGCTCAAGTTCTACGCTTCGGTACGCATGGATATCCGTCGTATCGGAGCCATCAAGAAGGGGGACGAGGTGATCGGCAACCAGACCCGTGTCAAGGTGGTGAAGAACAAGGTGGCCCCGCCCTTCAAGCAAACCGAGTTCGAGATCCTGTATGGCGAGGGGATCTCCCGCGAAGGGGAGCTGATTGATCTGGGTGTTCAGCAGGGACTGATCAACAAGGCCGGTGCCTGGTACAGCTACAACGGCGACCGTATCGGCCAGGGCAAGGACAATGTGCGCAACTTCCTGAAGGAGAATCCGGACATCGCCCGGGAACTGGATGAGAAGATCAGGGAACAGTTGCTGCCAAGCAAGGCCGCCGACGCAAATGAACCGGCCGTTGAAGATAACGCATAACGTTGGGTAAACGAAAAAGGGAGAGTGAACGGCTGATCCCGCCCGGCGGCGAGAAACGCATCCTTCTGCACACCTGTTGCGCCCCCTGCTCGGGGGCGATGATCGAGACCATGCGTTGTGCCGGTCTCGAATTGACCATCTTCTTTTACAATCCCAATATCCATCCCCGGCGCGAATATGAAATCCGCAAGGAGGAGAATATTCGTTATGCGCAGGAGCACGCGATTCCTTTCTTTGACGGAGACTATGATGTAAAGGAGTGGTTTGCGCGCGCCAAAGGTCTTGAGCATGAACCGGAGCGGGGAGAGCGCTGCAGCCGCTGTTTCGACCTGCGCTTCGAGCGCAGTGCGCTGTTTGCCCATGAGAACGGTTTCCGGGTATTCACCAGCAGCTTGGGTTTTTCGCGCTGGAAAGATCTGCAGCAGGTCAACGACAGCGGTACACGGGCGGCATCAAACTATCCGGGCCTTGTCTACTGGACCCACAACTGGCGCAAGGGCGGCAGGCAGCAGCGTGGAATCGAGATCTCCAGAGAGGAGAACTTCTATCGCCAGGAGTATTGTGGTTGCATCTATTCACTACGTGACAGGCGTGAGATACAGAAGAGAAAGTTGGACGACAATTTCGGCAGATGCAGCAGTGATTGAATAAACGATAAAATGAAATCTGGATTTGTTCCAGTCGTCCTCCTGTTTCTCCACTCTTCCGCCTGTGCGGATACACTCTTCGTACGACCCCAAGCAGGCTACGGATATCTCGATTCCAGAATCCACGGCGGCAGCGGAAACGTTTATCACGTTGGTGCACGACTCCTTCTCGATGCCGGAGAGGTGCGCCGATACGGTTTGGAGCTATCCCGGTTCAGCATTGCAAATGGTGAAGATTTCACTTCCCTTGGAATTGTGCTCGAACAACGACTGTGGGATTGGTTCAATATGTCGATTGGAACGGTTGGATATTCTGGATATGGTATGAATTCAGACAACATTGCCGGATTGATGACCAATCTGGGCTGGGAGCCGAACAACGACAATGGTTTCGAACCATTCATCACTTATCGGAACGATGTGATTTTTTCAGAAGATATCGGTATTGCCTATTCCATAAGCGCCGGATTTACGTTTGATTTTTGAAAATTCACCTGGCGGTGTCCAGTGGATCAATCTATTGAATCAGACGTAACCCGTGAGCCCCCGTCACCGCGCCGAATACCGCCAGCAGACTCAGGGTCAGCAGCACCCGGTGCATCCTGTGGACCAGGGTGAAGGCCCTGTCGCTATCCCGGCTGGCTCGTTCGTGAAACCAGCGGTGCAGAAACAGCGGCTCAAGAACGAACAGCACCAAGGTAAAGATAATCCAGATAAAGGTCATCAGATGCAGCCACCAGAACTGTGGCTGCTGATAGCGCTCCCAGGCGTTCATGGCCTCCAGCATATAGAATCCGGACAGACCTGTAATCACGGTAGTGATTCTGGCCTGGAAGGCGAACCTTCCTTCCAGTTGTTCAAACAGCTCCAGCCGCGATTCGGGATCGGCGACCTGTCTGAGTGCGGTGATTAGCACGGTGGTGACAAATGCGACACCTCCTATCCACAGTACGACGCCGATAACGTGAATGGCGCGGGCCAGAACAAAATAGTTATAGTTCTCCATCTTTTCCTATTGGCTGGATTGTGTTCCGAACGAACTTCCCACCTTTGCGTGATGAAACCACTGTTCCATCTTATCGCAACCGGTGTCACCTTCACAGGGAGCCCACGAGGCAAAATCTATCTCGGACAGGGGTGCATAGGGGCCCTGTTTGAACTCGAACAGTACCGTTCCAGATTGTAATGCAGCTATGGTGTGCCATGCACCGGCGGGGATTTCCACCGCCCGGGTCGGGCCACCGGCGATAATTTCAGCACGCTCGATGACTTCACCTTGCGGGTTGAAGATCAACACTGCTGCCCGGCCACTCATGGCGACAAACAGCTCCCATCTCAGAGGGGTGTTGTGGCGGTGG
>JALSRO010000482.1 GCA_026984715.1 Chromatiales bacterium
CACCGAAGCGAGCGATGGTACCGAGGCGCTCGCTCTGCTGCAGGAGCGTTATTTCGATCTGGTGGTCACCGATTACAACATGCCCAACATGGATGGCAAGGAGTTGATCGACCAGATTCGGAACAGCGATATCCAGCCGTCCATTCCCGTTCTGATGGTTACTTCGGAACGGAATCAGAACCGGCTGGCGGCGATTCAGCAGGCTGGAGTCTCCGCTATCTGTGACAAGCCGTTCGAGCCGGGGACACTCAAGGCGCTGATCGAGCAGGTTCTGTAGCAGAATCCGTCGTCACTTCCTTGGTTACTGGTGCGGTGTCCGGTTTGGGAACCTCCCCTGGCTTGGAGTCTGGTTGCTTGCGGACCTGAACCAGCTTCTCACGCGTGAACCCCTTGAGGGAGTCCACCACATACCGGGCCACCTTGAAATAGTGTTTCCGATCGGAGCGCTTCAGAACATCATAGCCCCCCTTCTTTGGCCTGGAGAAGCGGTAACTCAACTCCTTGCCCACTTTGAGCCGAACCTTGAGCAGCAGCTCCGGCTTCTCCTGACCATACTCAGGCTTGGAGGTGGTGCCCAGAATGGACTGGATACGCAACCCCGCCAGCTTGTCCAGTAGTTGCTGTACCTGTTCGCTGGCGGTCTCCTCGTTGTCGGCGTGATCCGCCACCCGCAGAACTCCTTCCTGCCGCTGCAGGGTGACGTCGGGGAGCTCGATCCGTTCTATCTCCTCCTTGTGGAGTGAGAGAACCTGTTTGTCGATCCAGTCGTCGCTGTCGGTTTCGATCTCCCAACTGTTGAGGGTGACCGCATAGACGGCACTCTCTCCTGCTGGCCTGACATGCACCTTGCGGAATCCTGGTGAGGTCCCCACATAGAGGGTGGCCAGGGCTGCGTCTCCGGCGAACAACTGCAGCTTGCGTTCGAACTGTTGGTCGTCCACCTTGAAGCGCCTGGCCGCGCCGGCAGTGGTGGCTACTGGCCATCCTTTCCGCAGGGCGGCCAGCTTGTCGAGCAGTTGTTCGACGACCTTGCCGTCGGCAGGGAACTCGTCACTCTCCAGGATCAACCAGCGCCCTTCCTGCTTCTGAAGGGTGATCTTCCGTTTGCCGTCATCGATACGCAGGCGATTCACCGCCTTGGGATCGAATGTGAGCAGTGGTTCCGTGGGCTGGAAGGCCCCATACTTGTCTCCGTCGAGGTTCAGTGCCACCGCCAGCACCAGTTGGGCCAGCAGCAGACCACTCAGGATTGCGATCCACTTTTTCATCTTCACGCTCTCCCCTTCAATGTGTAGTGCCCAGTATGGCTGCGTAGTGTTGCCTCTTCCGCCTTGTAGTCACTTTGCGCACCACGGCAATCAGCAGAAGGCCGGTCAGTGCCAGGCCGTAGTTGAGATATTCCCAGAAGATGCGCTGTTTTCGATCCAGCGGATCGAGGGTGCGGGAGAAGTGGGCCCGGCCTCGGATGGAGAGCAGGCCACGATCTTCCAGTGACCAGTCGACGCTGTTCTCCACCAGCTGTACCGGCTTGAGGTAGCGGGTACGCAGCCCCGCAGCGGCCAGGTTGAGCATCTCGTCACTGAGGAAGCCATTGGAGGCGAACAGGATGATGCGCGCCGACTCCGGGGAGTGTTCGATCACCCGGGTGATCACCTGCTCTTTCTTATTGTCGTCGTCATCTTTCGCGTCCTTCTCTCCCGGTTTTTCTTCCTCTTTGCCCTGGTCGGCAAGTGGCGAGGGTTTTCCCTTGAACAGAGAGTCGAAGCGGCCCTCCACCATTACCGCAATCAGCTCCCTTCCTTCGGACGAGCCGGTGGGGAAGCCGAGCGGCCCGTAGCGGCCGAAGTCCGGCTGGATCTCCAAGCTGTCCGAACTCCAAGAGTGCTCAGAACTCTTCAGTAGGGGAGTGACCTTGCGCTCCTTGTTCTTCTGTTCATCTATGCTGATGGGAGAGGCCCAGGTCATGGTGATCTGATCGATTCCGGCGCTCAAGCCGCTCTTCTGATCGATGCCGTCACGACGGATATCCACAAAGTAGGGGTAGTCCACCAGCCGGGTCTCGCGCACCACGAAGCCACCTATGCGACGGTTTACCGGGATCGGGAAGGAGGCACTCTGCCGATCCAGCACCATCTTATCCTCCAGGGTGATACCGTTGTGGGAGAACCACTGCTCCAGCCCGGAGTGGTGCCGTTTTGCCGCCAGCTCTCCCCGCAGCTCCACGTCGTAGGGGGAGGTGCTGACGATCACGGTACCCCCCTGCATCAGGAATTGGTCGACGGCGAATAGCTGTTTCTCATCCAGATTGTCAGGTGCCGCCAGTATCAGCAGATCTGCCTCGGAGGGTACTCGGCCGTCTTTCAGATCGGTGGGGATGATGTTGTGCTCCTCTTCCAGGCCGTTGCGTAGCCACTGGAACTGCTTGCCGTGGCCGGGAATTCCAAACTGCGCCATTCCCGGGCTTGCTGGAGGAGTGTGCAGGGCGATGCTCTTCAGCATTCCCTTGGAGAATCGCTTCAACGCCGCCTGGATGCTGCGCTCCAGCTCCCCTTTTTTCAGATCTGCGGGTAATGGTACCTGGACGATGCGACCGTCGCTCTCCATGGTCATATAGAACCAGAAGGTGCTACTGTCGAACAGGCTGGCCGCCATGGGGCGGAAGCCATATTCGCTCTCCAGCCGCCTGGCCAGCGTACCACCGTCGTCATCCGGATCCCGGATCTGGATCTGCAGCTTGCCGTCTGCCTGTTTCTTCAGCCTCTCCAGGATTCCGTCCAGATCCTTGCGCAGGGTGCGGAGTGTCTCCGGCAGTTTCTCCTCTGAAGAGATGTAGCCTTCGAACCGCACCGGATGGGGGATATTGGCAAACAGCTCGCCGGCCCCCTGGTAGCCATAGAGAACCTTCTTGATGGCCTGGGTTATGTCGTACTCGGGATTGCGTAGATCCACATCCAGGTCGGTTTCACTCTCCGCCTTTACCTCGATGAGATCGCGGAATCCCAGAGTCTCATACTGATCCCCATACTGAATGAGGATATTGAAATAGGAGTTGACCACCGATGCTTGATACTTGCTGGCAAACTGGAAAGGTACCGGCCGGATGCCGTACTTCTCGTTTGCCTCCTGCTCCAGATCCGGGTGCTCCTGGGGGTCGATGAACTCCACCCTCACCCGGCCCTGGCCTGCAACCGCATACTCCTCAAGCAGATCGCGCAGGCGCGGCACCAGTGGCGCCAGCAGAGGATGGGTTTTGGAGCTGAAATAGCCGCGGATCAGCAGAGGTTCACGCAGTTGGGCAAGATAGCTTCGGGTGGCATCGGAGATGGAGTAGATCTTCCCTTGGGTCATGTCGGCGCGCGCCCAGTTCACAGGGGCGAGCCAGAGATTGGCTACCAGGAAGTTGGCGATGAACAGGCCGGTCAGCACTCCCCAGCGCCGGTGGTTGGCATTGCTGCGGTTGCCAGACCAGCGCAGCCACTCCAGGGAGAATACGTTCAGGGTGAGGAATACCCCGACCAGGCTCAGGTAGTAGTAGAGATCACGCAGGTCGATGACCCCGCGGGTGATGGAGTGGAAACGGGATCCGGAACCCAGCAGCTGAAGGAAGTTGCCGATGCGCCCCCCGAACAGGCCGGTAAGCACATCGGAGCCTAGCAGATAGAAAAAGCCACATACTGCCGTCGTCAGGATCAGGCTGACGATCTGGTTCACCGAGCGGGAGCTGATGAACAGCCCGATGGCGACATAGGCAGCCGCCAGGAACAGGGAGGCCAGGTAACCACCGAATACCGGTCCCCAGTCCAGCGGGCCGATCAGGCTCACGGTGATGGGGAGTGGCAGGGTGAGCAGCAGCGCTACCGCTACCAGCGCGAGGCAGGCCAGAAACTTGCCGAGTACCAACTGATAGCTTCTTACCGGCGCGGTGAGCAGAAACTCCAGGGTACCGGCACGCCGCTCCTCGGACCACATACGCATGGTGATCGCTGCCACCAGGAAGATCAGCAGCAGCGGCATCCATTCGAACAGCGGCCGCACATCGGCGATATTGCGGGCGAAGAAGGTCTCCACCCAGAAGAAGATGAACAGGGTTACCGCAAGAAATGCACCGAAAAAGATGAAAGCGATGGGAGAGGAGAAGAAGGCGGCAAACTCCTTGCGGGTGATGTGCATCAGTGTCTTCATTGTGCCATCCCCCCTTCCTGTAGCGATATCTCGGTGAAGATCTGTTCCAGGCTGCGCTGCTCCGGTTGCAGGGTATAGAGTTTCCATCCCTCGCTGGCGATACACGCCGCAACCTGGGGAGCGGTCTCGAATGGATCCTCGTCGCTATCCAGATCCAGCGTATAGCGATGGCCGGGCCCCGCTGTCTGGAGCGGCCTGACCGCGTTCACCTGTGGCAGAGAGCGGAGCGGTTCCAGCGCCCGATCCGGTGCGGCGTCTACAGCCACCAGCAACCGTTTGCCAGCCTGCAGCTCTGCCATCGTGGTATCCAGTACCTTGCGACCGTTACGGATGATGATCACCCGGTCGCAGACCGCCTGAACCTCCTGCAGGATGTGGGTGGAGAGAATCACAGTGGCATGTTCGGCCAGGGAGCGGATGAGCTCCCGCATCTGCAGCACTTGGGTCGGATCCAGTCCATTGGTGGGTTCATCCAGGATCAGCAGTTTGGGTTGGTGGAGAATCGCCTGGGCCACCCCGACACGCTGGCGGTAACCCCGTGAAAGGGTACCGATAATATCGGTTGCCCGATCGGTGAGCCCCGTCTTGTGGATTGCCTCCCGGATCAGCTGAACCTGGTCGGCCTCGGGAACGCCGTGCAGCGTGGCGGCATATTCGAGGTAGTCGATAACGCTCATTTCAGTATAGAGCGGGTCGTTTTCCGGTAGATAGCCGATGCGCTGCTGGAGAAGTTCGCGCTGGGTGAAGATGTCCAGGCCGTCGATTTCGACGGAGCCGGCCGTGGGCTCCAGATAGCCGGTCATCATCTTCATGATAGTGGTCTTTCCTGCCCCGTTGTGACCGAGCAGTCCGACGATCTCCCCCTGCCCAATCTCAAAGGAGACGTTGTCGACCGCTGTAAAGTCGCCATAGGTTCGGGTCAATGCTGCAACTCGGATCATCACAAAGACTCCTGATTTTTATTGGTGTAATGGTCGCTCCATACAGTGGGACGGATGGATGGACAACAGCGATTTCCGAAAGTTCACCGGCTGCTTCCGGCATGGAACGATAGGACGAAAAACCTTCCAGGAGGTAGTGGATGCGCGGGTGATTGGAGAAGCTGCTACTGCCTGTCTGCCAGCCAGAATGCCAGTGTAATGAGGCTACCGGGCAACAGCAGCCAGAGAGTGATCGGCCAGCGCCAGAAACCCCGTACATAACGGAGTTCCATGAAATAGGCTCCAACCAGGTGGCCCTTTATCAGCGCCAGGAGCAGAACGCCAAGGGAGATGGCAAGGTTGCTTAATCCGAGGGTATCGGAAAAGTAGGTGACCAGGGTCAGCAGCATCATGATGAGCCAGACCCAGGTGCAGGGCTGCAGTCCTTTGCCGTTTTTGTTGTGGTTTTGCATGTTTCAGTGCATTACATAAACCAGGGGGAACAGGATCAGCCAGACCAGATCCACCATGTGCCAGTAGGATGCGCCGGTTTCCACGCCGGTGTGTTCCCGGGCGCTGTAGCCGCCGCGCCGGGCCTTGAGGGCCACGGCGGCGAGAATGATCATGGCCATGATCACATGCATGAAGTGGAAGATGGCCAGGAACAGATAGAACATGTAGAAGGTGTTGGTGCTGAGATTGATTCCCAGAGCAAAATGGTGGGCAAACTCCGCTCCCTTGATGAGCAGAAACAGGGCGCCCATCGCCATTGCGGCCAGGAGCCAGCGGACGCAGAGACGGCTGTTGTCCTCCCTGATGGCGTGTACGGCGCGAACCACGAAATAGCTGCTGGTGATCAGAACCAGTGTATTGGCCAGCGCCGAGCGGCGATCGAGGTGTTGTTGGTACTCATTGAACAGCTCGACGTTGTACATTCGGGCGAAGGCGTAGGCGACGAAGGCGATGCCGAAGATCGCCAGCTCCGCCAGGATGAAGATCCAGATGGCCAGGTCGCCTGGTGGATAGCGT
>JALSRO010000483.1 GCA_026984715.1 Chromatiales bacterium
ACCCATCTCTCGACAGGCGCGCTGGATTCGTAGGGCGATTTCACCCCGGTTGGCGATGACTATCTTCTCGAACATGGCGGCCTATTCGATAACGAACAACGGCTGGTTGTACTCGACCGGCTGACCATTCTCCACCAGAATGGCCTTGATGGTTCCCGCCTTGTCGGACTCGATCTGGTTCATCAGCTTCATCGCCTCGATGATGCAGAGGGTATCTCCCACGCTGACCTGTTGTCCGACGGTGGCAAAGGGCTTGGCCCCGGGCGAAGGGGCGCTGTAGAAGGTGCCTACCATCGGGGATTTTACCAGATGCCCACTGATCTCCTCTTCGGTGGCGGTCGAACCGCTCTCCCCTTCACCATGGGATTCTGCGGGGGAAGTGGCGGGGGGAGGTGCTGCAATCGATGCCGTGGTCATGCTGACCTGGCTGGCCCTGCTGATGCGGATCGACTCTTCTCCTTCGTGGATCTCGATCTCGGCGACACCAGACTCCTCCAGCAGTTCGATAAGTTTCTTTACCTTGCGTATATCCATGACTCTTATTGACCTGTTCTGTTGTCATCCATCTGGCGCAGCGCCGCCTGCAACGCCAGTTCGTAGCCCTGTGCACCCAGCCCGCTGATCACTCCGTTCGATATGTCGGAGAACAGGGAGCGGCGGCGAAACTCCTCCCGACTGTGGATGTTGGAGAGATGCACCTCGATGAACGGGATCCTTACTGCCGCCAGCGCATCCCGCAGCGCTATGCTGGTATGCGTGAATGCGGCGGGGTTGAAGATAATGAATGCCACCTGTTCCCGGCCGGCGGTGTGGATACGTTCCACCAGCTCATGTTCCGCGTTGCTCTGCAGATGGCTCAGCCGGTGTCCAGCCGCTTCGGCGGTTTCGCGGAGGCGCGCGGTTATGGTTTCCAGACTGGTGGAGCCGTAATGGTGTGGTTCGCGGCTCCCCAGCAGGTTCAGATTGGGGCCATTGAGCACCAGCAGCTCGGCCATGGTCACTCCTCGAAATGGGTGTTATGCACAGGTTGCCGCCAATTCTGACCCAACTGGATCCCTATGTCCAGAATCCGGCGATTTTTCTGCACGTTCGCTGCAGATTTCCGCTTTTTTCTCACTGTAGAGCCTGTTTTACATGGTCGCTGAAGGTCTCGGCATCCATGAATCCAATCACCCGATAGTTTTTTCGCTCCTGCTTGTCCGGACCAAAAAACAGGATGGCCGGGGGGCCGATGATAGCGAACTTTTTCAGCAGCGCCTTGTCCTGGGGGTCGTTGGCCGTCACATCGGCCTGGAGCAGCAGGGTGTTCGTGGCACGCAGGACAGCGGCTACCGCGGGATCGTTGAAGGTGTACTTCTCGAACTCCTTGCAGGAGACGCACCAGTCGGCATAAAAGTCCAGCATCACTGGCCGGCCCTGTCGGCTGGCGGCAGAGAGTTCGTGCTGCAGATCCTGTAGTGACTTGATCTTCCGGAATGCTGTATGGACGCTGCCTTCCCCGCCGCCCGTTCCGCCGGAAGCGAATACCCCCCGGAGTGGCTGTATGACATCCTTGCCGCCGGCTGCAGCGCCGGTCAGCAGCAGGGCGCCGTAGATCAGTAATACGAGTCCAGCCCCTTTCCACAACCTGCTCCAGCCGGGAGGGCTCTCTTCCAGGGCGCCCATGTAGACGGCGGAGACGATGAACAGCATCGCCCACAACACCATGGTAACGGCGGGGGGCAGGATGCGCTCCAGCATCCAGACGGCAACGGCCAGCAGCAGGACGCCGAATACCGCCTTGATGGCATCCATCCAGGGCCCCGCCTTGGGTAGCAGTTTTCCTGCTGACGTGCCGATGGCAAGCAGCGGCGCACCCATCCCCAGGCTGAGGGCGAACAGCGCCAGGCCCCCCAGTACGGCATCACTTGTCTGGCCGATATAGATGAGTGCTCCCATCAGTGGCGCGGCCACGCACGGGCCGACGATGAGGGCTGAGAGAAAGCCCATTACGGCGACGCCGGTCAGGGTACCCCCTTTCTGGCGGTTGCTCACTTCGGTAAGCCTGCTCTGCAGGAAGCTGGGCATCTGCAGTTCGTAGAACCCGAACATGGAGAGTGCCAGCAGCACAAAGACAAGGCTGAAGGTGACAAGGATCCAAGGATGCTGGAAGGTGGCCTGCAGGTTCTCGCCAAACAATCCGGCGATTATTCCCGCAAAGGTATAGGTCAGCGCCATGGCGAGCACATAGACCAGTGAGATCATGAAGGCGCGCCGCGTGGTTATGTTCTCCCCCTGACCAATGATGATACCGGACAGAATGGGGATCATCGGGAATACGCAGGGGGTGAATGCCAGCAGCAGGCCCAGTCCGAAGAAGGTAACAACGATGAGGATGGTGCTGCCGGTGGCTATGGAGTTGGCGAGGCTGTCCTGCTCGGAGAGGGGGGGCGGGCTGGCAGGCGGTGTCACCGCTGCCGATGGAGCGGAGGCAGCGCCGGTTCTGGTTGTTGCGGGCAGCTCCAGCCTTACGGTCTTGCTCATCGGCGGATAGCAGACGCCCAATGTTTCGGAGCAGCCTTGGTATTCGGCCTGAAACGTGATGCCGACGGCTTCGGGGCGGGTGCGGATCAGTGGGATGGTGGCTTCCGCATTGTGATAGTAGACCTCCATCTCGCCAAAAAATTCATCGTTTTTCCTCTTGCCCGGCGGGAGCCGCGCCTCTCCCACGGTGACCCCTTCGCCGTCGGTGACGGTAAAATGAAACTTGTTGCCGTACAGGTAGTATCCTTCGGCAATCTGCCAGCGGGCCAGGATGGTTTTGGCATCCTCGAGTTCGGCGCTGAAAGCGAAGGCCTGATCCGCATCCAGCAGTTTCTCCTGCCCCTCGTCACCCCAGGAGAGAGAAGGGGGCGCCGGCGTGGTTGCAGCCGGGGCAGCGCCGGACTGCATGGGGGGTAGTGTGACGGTGATCCGCTGCTCCTGGGGTGGATAGCACAGACCCAGCGGCTCGGAGCAGCCCTGGGAGTGGGCTATCAGCGTGAGTGTGCCTGCGCTGTCCGGTGCGCGCACCACCGGGATTTCGACAGACAGCTGTTTGCGGTAGGTCTCGATCTCCCCGAAAAATTCGTCCGTCTTTTTCTTTCCCCTCGGTAATCTGGGTTCTCCCAGGGTGATTCCTTCGGTACCGCTTTCGAACCGGATGCGGTGGCGGTAGAGGTAGTATCCCGGCGCAATGGCCCACTCCGCACGAACGGTAGTGCCATTGACGGCGCTGGCGCTGAAGCCGAATGCCTCATTGGGTGGCAAGGGTTCCTCGCTGATCGCGGTCAGCGGAAGTGACAGCAGGCTCGCCAGCAGCAACAGTTGCATCATGATTTCATGGCTCCGAGATCCAGTCGAGGTAGGCGGGGAGACCGTTTTCTACAGGGACAGCGATGATTTCCGGAAGTTCATAAGGGTGAAGCTGTACGATGAGCCGCTCCAGTGCGCGATATACTCCGCTGTGGGTCTTGATCAACAGCAGAAGTTCGTTTGCCGATTCCATCTCTCCCTGCCACCGGTATACAGAGTGGATTCCGGGCAGGATATTGACGCAGGCCGCCAGATGCTGCTCCACCAGCGCGGTGGCGAGCTGTCCGGCGCTTTCCCGATCGGGGCATGTGCAAAATACCAGTTGGGCTCGTTTGTCCATTGATTTCTGTTACTTGGCAACCATCTCTGTAGTGGAAAAGTGGATTGTGGATACAGCCGGGCAAGCAGAGGCGAAGTCTCGGGGATCAGGCGAACCCGCCTGGGGCGTGCGCTCAGATTGAGACTTTGCTATTGTTGCCCATATGTATAACAGATACCGGCAATCCTTTTTGATCCCCCCCTGAGCAAAAAATACATATGATACCTTTTCCTTTGCTGCTTCTGCTATTTCTTGTTATTCCCCTGCTGGAGATCTATCTGCTCATCAAGGCGGGCAGCGTCATCGGTGCACTGCCGACGGTTGCCCTGGTGGTGTTCACCGCGGTGCTGGGGGCTTTTCTGCTGCGCCTGCAGGGACTCTCCACGCTGAATCGCATCCGCACCAGCCTGATGCAGGGCAAGGTTCCTGCCATGGAGATCCTCGAGGGGGCTGCGTTGCTGGTGGCCGGGGGGCTGCTGCTGACGCCCGGATTTTTCACCGATGCCATCGGTTTCCTGCTGCTGATCCCTCCCCTGCGCCGCTACTGGCTCTTGAAAATTATCGAACGTGTCACCATCACTAGCGTATCTCGAGGGAGAGCGCGGGGGCCGCGCACCTTCGAAGGGGAGTCCTGGCGTGATGATGACGAAGACTCCCGTCTTCGTTAGCCAAAAATTGCCTGTCAGGGCAAAAAAGACTTGACGGGCAGCTTTTCATCGCTATCATTTAGCACTCTCTGCATTAGAGTGCTAATCAAGCCGTAATCATCTAGTCATGTTTGTTAGGAGAGGAACAGTATGAAAATTCGTCCGTTGTATGACCGTGTTGTCGTCCGCCGAATGGAAGAGGAGACCACCACTCCAGGCGGGATTGTGCTGCCTGACTCCGCTACCGAGAAGCCCATGCAGGGCGAAGTGGTCGCCGTTGGCCGGGGCAAGGCGCTGGATAATGGCGAGTTTCGCGCCCTGGATGTGAAGGTGGGTGACAAGGTTCTGTTTGGCAAGTACGCCGGCACCGAGGTGAAGGTGGACGGCGAAGAGTTGCTGATGATGCGCGAGGATGATCTGCTCGGCATCATCGAAGGCTAGGTTTTTTCAGTAACGTCGAATAATTTCACAAGAGGATTATCAAGTTATGGCAGCTAAAGATGTACTGTTCAGTGATGACGCCCGCAATCGCATGATTCACGGGGTGAATATCCTGGCGAATGCGGTCAAGGTGACGCTGGGGCCGAAGGGCCGCAACGTAGTGCTGGAGAAGAGCTTCGGCGCTCCCACCATCACCAAGGATGGCGTCTCCGTCGCCAAGGAGATCGAGCTGAAGGACAAGTTCGAGAACATGGGTGCGCAGATGGTGAAGGAGGTCTCCTCCCAGACCTCCGACGTGGCCGGTGACGGCACCACCACCGCCACCGTGCTGGCGCAGGCCATCGTTCGTGACGGGATGAAGGCGGTTGCCGCCGGTATGAATCCGATGGATCTGAAGCGCGGCATCGACAAGGCGGTAGCGGCCGCGGTGGACTCCCTGAAGGATATCTCCAAGCCCTGCGCCGACGACAAGTCCATTGCCCAGGTTGGCACCATCTCCGCCAACTCCGACGAGAGCATTGGTAACATCATCGCTCAGGCGATGGAGAAGGTGGGCAAGGAGGGTGTCATCACCGTGGAAGAGGGCTCCGGCCTGGAGAACGAGCTGGATGTGGTCGAGGGTATGCAGTTCGACCGGGGCTATCTCTCCCCCTACTTCATCAACAACCAGGAGAGCATGAGTGCCGAGCTGGAGAACCCGCTGATCCTGCTGTGTGACAAGAAGATCTCCAACATCCGCGACATGCTGCCGCTGCTGGAGGCGGTCGCCAAGGCCGGCAAGCCGCTGCTGATCATCGCCGAGGATGTGGAGGGCGAAGCCCTTGCTACCCTGGTGGTCAACTCCATGCGCGGTATCGTCAAGGTTGCCGCCGTCAAGGCCCCCGGCTTCGGCGACCGCCGCAAGGCGATGCTGGAGGATATCGCCATCCTCACCGGCGGTACCGTGATCTCCGAGGAGGTCGGCCTGACCCTGGAGAAGGCCACCATCGACGAGCTCGGCAGCGCCAAGAAGGTGCAGGTCACCAAGGACGAGACCGTGATCATCGACGGTGCCGGCGACAAGAGCAGCATCGAGGGACGGGTCTCCCAGATCCGCGCCCAGATCGAGACCTCCACCTCCGACTATGACAAGGAGAAGCTGCAGGAGCGGGTTGCCAAACTGGCCGGCGGTGTCGCCGTCATCAAGGTTGGTGCCGCCACCGAGGTGGAGATGAAGGAGAAGAAGGCGCGCGTCGAGGACGCCCTGCACGCCACTCGTGCCGCGGTGGAGGAGGGCGTGGTGCCCGGAGGTGGCGTGGCCCTGCTGCGTGCCTGTGCCGCCATCGAAGGAATCAAGGGCAACAACCACGATCAGGATG
>JALSRO010000484.1 GCA_026984715.1 Chromatiales bacterium
TTCCGCCATGTGCATGCACTACCTGCCGCTGGGTAGTTGTGAAGAACTGAGAGAGGATCTGATTACGGCCATTTGTGATCGGGTATTCATTGGTGACGAGCCGCCGGTACGGGATGCTGCCGCTTTTGCAAGGCGGCAGGCACAGGCAAGGAAGGGGTTGATGGAGTGCGCCAATCAGCTCTGTACACTGGTGGAGCAGATCCTGCTGAAGTATCACACTCTTGGAAGGCGTCTCGGGAAGGCTATCTCTCCGGCCTGGATCCATTCGATTGCCGATATCCGCGAGCAGCTCTCTCTTCTGATACCGCCCGGTTTCGTCACCACCACGCCGTGGGAGTGGCTGCAGCAGCTGCCACGCTATCTGTCCGCCATCGAAGTGCGGCTGGAGAAGCTGCAGCAGGGCAGGGTGAAGCAGGACGCGGCTGCGATGCGGGAGTTCCGGCCGCTGTGGGAGCGGTATCTGGACCATCGCGAACAGGTTGATTCCGACAGCCGTGATGCCCGGTTGGAGGAGTATCGCTGGCTGCTGGAAGAGCTGCGTGTCTCACTGTTCGCCCAACGGCTGGGCACCATTCGAACCGTCTCGGTGAAACGGTTGTCTGCCTGGTTCGGTTAGCACTTCGTCACTACCGGAGTTGGCAGGGAGCGTGCCGGCAAAGGAGATTGGCGGTTACGGTCGCTGTAGAAAAGGGAGATTCTTTTCAAGGGGCTCCAAACATGTTATCGGAGGTACCCTCAAGTTTCTCCGTGCTGCTGTCGACACTGTCTATGTAAACCGACAATGACTAACCTGGGCGGGAGAGATCATGTTCAGCTACGATGGAATGCGCCAGCATGTGCTGGCAGACGACGAGTTTGAGATACTGCAGCAGATAGTGCTGGAGAGTGCAGGCATCGTGCTCGCAGAGTCGAGCCGCAGATCGCTGCTGGACTACATCTCTCTGCGGATGTACCAGCTGCACAGTGGTTGTTTCCGGGACTACAGTGAGCGGTTGCGGCAGGACAGTACCGAGCTGTTACGCCTGATCAATGCTGCGACCCAGAGCTATGCCACCTTCTGTCATGACAAGCAGCACTTTCGCTTCATCACCGCCACACTGCTGCCCGAGCTTGCCTCCAACCCCAGGCAGGAGTTGCGCTTCTGGTCGGTGGGATGTGCCACCGGTGAGGAGGCCTACTCCCTGGCGATGGTTGCCCATGAGGTGTTGCCCGGTGCCGAGGAGTGGGAGATTTCAATAACGGCGACAGATCATGACGCGGAGGCGCTCGCCCGGGCAAAGAAGGGGATCTACCCCCTATCGCAGGTGCGCCATCTGCCTGCCCGTCATCTGCTGCGCTGGTTTCGCTCACTGCGGATCGGCAACGACGAGTATGTGCAGATTGCTCCTCAGCTGCAGCAATCGGTATCTTTCCGCCAGCTCAGTCTGCTCTCCGACTGGGAGCATCCGGAACCGCAGGATGCCATCTTCTGCCGTGAAACCCTCATCTATTTCGATATGCCGAAGCGAGCCTGGCTGATCGACCGTATGGCGGACAGTTTGGTTCCGGGTGGTTACCTGTTCGTGGGCGAGTCCGATCGTGTGGAGGCCTACAGCGACCGCTTCGAGGCGGTGGGCGGTGCCATTTTCCGGCGCCTGGAGTGATTGCCAGCCACGGATATTGCACCGATTGCAGACTGTACCGGATTTCCTGTTGTCCCTTGTATTTGTGCCGCTCGATGCGGCATTTTTTTTGGCTCTTTGCCGGATCGGCCGGGTAGGTGACGTTCCACTCCTGGTCGTTCCATCCGGCAGAGGTCTTTTACACCCGTCCCTTTCCCGCAACTGCGATCATTTGGCCAATCGACGGCAAGCCAATAGAATAGAGTGATTTTGATACGGACCCCTACTCTATGCCTGTTACCGTTTTGCACACGCCCACTCTGCCGGAGGCAGCCCTCGATCTGATAACGACCCGGATCGGCGGGGAAATCGAGCCCTGTGGTGCTTTCTTCCGGCTGCACCACGGGCAGCCGCTCTCCGATTCTGTCCTCTCAGGGCTGCGGGCCCGCCTCGAGTTCGATATCAACCCGATCCCCCCCGGATTCGAGCCTGCACAGGTACGGTTGCTGATCAGCGACATGGATTCCACTCTGATCAATATCGAGTGTGTGGATGAGATCGCCGATTTTGCCGGTCTGAAGCCGCAGGTGGCGGCGGTCACCGCGGCAGCGATGCGGGGTGAGCTCGATTTTGCGGAGTCACTGCAACAGCGGGTAGGTCTGCTGAAGGGTCTGGATGTGGAGGTGCTGCGACAGGTCTACGAGCAGCGGCTGCATCTCAATCCGGGGGCGGAGACGTTGCTGGCCGGGCTCAGACGGCGGGGGATCCGGTTTGCCTTGGTATCCGGCGGTTTCACCTATTTTACCGAGCGTCTTCAGCAGCGCCTGGAGATCGATTTCAGCCGGGCCAATGTGCTGGGGGTGGCGGGCGGGCGCTTGACCGGGGAGGTGGTTGGCGCCGTAGTTGGTGCAGAGGCGAAACGGATCTTTCTCCAGCAACTGTGCGAAGAGCTGCGCATCACCCCCGGTCAGGCTGTTGCGGTGGGTGATGGTGCCAATGATCTGGAGATGATGTCGCTGGCCGGGCTAAGCGTTGCGTACCATGCCAAACCGAGGGTACAGGCGCAGGCCGATGCAGCACTCAACTTCAGTGGGCTGGAAGGCGTTCTGCATCTACTGGGAATGGAGGGCTGAGTCCATGTCGGCTGGTTCGAAAAAGGTAATCTATGCGGCCCTTGCCGGTAATACGTTGATCGCCATTACCAAGTTTGTCGCCGCTTTCTTCACCGGCAGCTCGGCCATGCTGTCGGAGGGGATCCATTCGGTCGTGGACACCGGCAACCAGATTCTGTTGCTGTATGGTCTCAAGCGTGCCCAGAAGCCTGCGGACGAGAAGTTTCCGTTCGGGTATGGCAAGGAGGTCTATTTCTGGAGTTTCGTGGTTGCCATCCTCATCTTTGCTGTCGGTTCCGGCGTCTCGCTGTATGAGGGGGTTCACCGGATCGGATCTCCATCGGCGGTGGAGAATCCCCATGTCAACTATCTGGTGCTCGCTTTCGCCATGCTGTTCGAGGGTGCGGCGTGGCTGTTCGCCTTGCGTGAGTTTTCCCGCGCCAAGGGGAAGTGGGGCTATATCGAGGCGGTGCAGCGTGGCAAGGATCCCTCCTTGTTCATGGTGCTGTTCGAGGATTCCGCGGCCATGCTGGGGCTGCTGGTGGCGTTTGGAGGGGTGTTGCTGAGCCAGCTGACCGGCAATCCGCTGTTCGATGGGGTGGCGTCCATCCTCATTGGCGTCATCCTCGGCGGTACTGCCATCTGGCTGGCGTATGAGACGAAGGGTCTGCTGATTGGTGAGAGTGCCAACAAGGGGGTGATCAGGGGGATCCGGGAGATCGTCAGTGCCAATGGCGATGTGGAGCATGTCAATGAGGTGTTGACCATGCACATGGGGCCGGACTTCATCCTGGTCAATCTCAGCGTGGATTTTGCCGACTCGCTCACCGCAGCGCAGGTAGAGCAGACCGTGGCGCGCCTGGATCGGGAGATAAAACGGGCCTATCCCGCGGTCAAACGGCTGTTCGTCGAGGCGGAAGATCGTTCCGCCAGGGCGCTATCGGAAGAGGGGCGGGAGGAGCCCGCCGCCTCCTGAGGGCTTCTCACGCCGCGCCCGCAACATTGTCACCGGATTTGGGGAGGGTGGCGACCGCAATCTCCTCCAGATACTCCATCACCCGGTGGCTGGCGCTCTCCATCTGACTGAGCGCTTCGATGGCCTCCTGCTGCCTGCCGTCATAGTAGGCCTCGATTGCCTTGATCCCCCAGGCGTGGACCTCCTTGTGTGGCTGCTCCAGGTTGCGATATGCCTGCAAGTGAGAGCAGTTGCCCTTGCCTTCTCCGTGGTAGTACCACTTTCCCAAGCGGCAGGAGGTGTGATCGGAAAACTCATCAGCCCGTTTATGTGACGTGCCCATCAGGATCTGGTAGATCTGGAACTTGTATACCATGTGATCCGTCTTGGCCAGTTCCGCAAAGCCTCTCATGGAGCTGGCCGACATGGTTCCACCCATTCGCTGGGCCAGCTCGAAGGTGGCATGCATCCTGGTGGTTGTCTCTTCGCCTATCTCGCCCAGTTCCCTCACCCATTTTGTCATGCGCTCCATCTGCTGCTGAACCTGGGCAGTGGCAGCCTGGATCTTGCACACCTGGTCCGAGATTTCGCGGGTGGCATCGTTGGTGCGATGAGAGAGATTACGTACCTCGTCGGCAACCACTGCGAAGCCGCGTCCGGATTCGCCGGCACGGGCCGCTTCGATGGCCGCATTCAGCGCAAGCAGGTTGGTCTGCTCGGATATGTCGTTGATCATATTGACAATGTTTCCGATGGCTTCGACCCGCTCATTGAGGCTGTTGACATTCTCGGCACCGTTCTGCGTCAAGTCGACGACCTCCTTCAGGTTGCGCACCACCTCGTTGCTGCCGTCCATGGCCTCGGTGGAGGCCGCCGCAGCGCTGGCCGCGGTCTGCTGCTCCTGGCTGAGGGCGTTGGCCAGGGTTACCAGGGATTGCTGCAGATTGCCAAACCCCTCATTGAAGGAGTGCATGTTGGTGAAGATGCCCTTGTATATGAGCTCTTGTGACCTCTGTTGCGCCAGCTGCTGCTCCAGCTTTCTGTTGCTCTCCTGTGCGCGTTGCAACTCCTGTCTCAGGGTATCGATCTCGGCCGTGAGGCGGGCACTCTCCTCCGCCAGTGCCTGTGCCTCTTTTCTCTCTTTGAACCAAAACATGCTGACTGATCTCCGGTTTAGTGTGTCTGGTATCTACACATATCGGAATTTTGTCGAGAAATTTAAGTGGTTCAAAGAGGTTGCCGGATCTTTTCCAACACTCCGCCGGATTATTTCCAGACCCGCTCAGCGGCCACGCCCAAGTATCGACCCCAGCACCCCCCGGATGATCTGCCGCCCCACCTGGCTGCCGATGGCCCGGGCCGCGCTCTTCAGAAATGATTCCATTACCGTCTGGCGTCCGCGGGAGCTGCTCCGGCTCGCGGTGGCCTGTTTCGCTTCCTTCTCGCTTGCAGCCTGTTCTGCACGCGCCTTGAGAATCTCGTAGGCTGACTCCCGATCGATGGACTGTTCGTAGATCCCTTTTACCAGCGAGTTCTCCATCAGCGCCCGGCGCTGTTCGGCGCCGATGGGGCCGATCTGGCTGTATGGAGGGCGTATCAAGGTGCGTTGTACCATGCCGGGGCGCCCCTTCTCATCCAGGGTGGATACCAGCGCCTCTCCAACGCCCAGGTCGGTAATCGCTTCCAGCGTGTCCAGCTCCGGATTGGTACGGAAGCTCTGAGCCGCAGCGCGTACCGCCTTCCGCTCACGCGGGGTGTAGGCCCGCAGGGCATGCTGGATGCGGTTTCCAAGCTGTGCCAGTACTGCGTCGGGAATGTCCAGGGGGTTCTGGGTGACGAAATAGACGCCGACCCCTTTTGAACGGATCAGGCGTACTACCTGTTCAATCTTGTCCAGCAGGGCATCGGGGGCGTCTTCGAAGATGAGATGGGCTTCGTCGAAGAACAACACGAGCCGCGGTTTTTCGGGATCACCGCTCTCCGGAAGCTGTTCGAACAGCTCCGAGAGCAGCCAGAGAAGAAAGGTAGCGTAGACCTGGGGGTTGTTGACCAACCGATCCGCGGCGAGGATGTTCAGTATGCCTCTCCCCTTCTCATCGGTCTGCATCAGATCCTGCAGATCGAGAGCCGGCTCCCCGAACAGCCGCTTTCCGCCCTGGTCTTCCAGGGATATGAGGCGGCGCTGGATGGCGCCCACGCTGGCGGCGGAGACGTTGCCATAGAGGGTGCGGAACTCTCTGGCGTTTTCAGCTACATATTGAAGAATAGCGCGTAAGTCCTTGATGTCAAGCAGAAGCCAGCCGTTCTCATCCGCAACCCGAAAGATCAGCGCCAGTACCCCCTGCTGGGTTTCGTTCAGATTGAGCAGGCGGGTGAGCAACAGCGGCCCCATTTCGGAGATGGTGGTGCGGACCGGGTGCCCCTGCTC
>JALSRO010000485.1 GCA_026984715.1 Chromatiales bacterium
GGACTCGATGGAACCGTGCTGCCAGCAGGAGAGCCGGTGTTGTTCCGATCCTGTCTGGGCGGGGCAGTCCCGGCCAACCTCACCGCCTTGCCCGTCTCTGGCAGCAGCCGAAACCAATTCACACGACCAACAACAGCAAAAAGGAGTAGCACCAAAATGGAATTTTTCAACTACTGTACCAGCTGTCGAAAAAGAGAGAGAGGAAGAGTTTTCCAGCTGATAGTCACCGCGATCATTGTGAGCTGGATCGCCGCAAAAGCATATGCAGGACAGAATCCCATCGTAACCGAAAACGGCAATCCCGGAACCAGCGAGTGGCAACTGGCCAACTGGGCGAACGACATCGATCAACAGGTCAAGGGGTTCGCATCAGCGACCAGCGTCAACAAGGGAGGGCAGATCAGCTTTTATGTCACCGTCAATCCGGCTCAGTCCTATGACATCAAGGTGTTCCGCATGGGCTGGTATCAGGGAGAGGGGGGGCGCCTGATGTACGAAAGCGGCCCTTTGAGCGGCTTTCCCCAGCCGGGGCCCATAATGGATGCAGACACCGGCCTGCTGGTCTGCCCCTGGGAAGAGAGTTATACCCTGTCAGTTCCGGACGATTGGACCAGCGGTATCTATCTGGCCAAGCTGACCAACTCGGAGGGTTATGAAAACTATATTATCTTTACCGTGCGTGACGACGATCGCAGCGCTGACTTCCTCTACCAGCAGCCGGTAACGACCTACCAATCCTACAACTCCTTTCCGGCCGGGATCGGAAAAAGTCTCTATGCATTCAACAGCTATGGCGCCAACACCATCACTGGAACGCCTCGCGCAGTAAAGGTCTCTTTCGACCGTCCCTACTGGGGCAGCGGCGCCGGGGATTTCCTCAACTGGGAGCTGGATCTGGTGATGTGGCTGGAGAAAAAAGGTTACAATATCACCTACGCTACCGATATCGATCTGCATCAGCGGGGAGTGGAGCTGCTGGAGCATCACCAGGCGCTCATCTCTGCAGGTCATGACGAGTACTGGTCGAAACCGATGTACGACGCCGCAGAGGCGGCACGGGACAGCGGCATCGACCTGGCCTTTTTCGGCAGCAATGCCATCTACTGGCAGATGCGCATGGAACCCTCTGCCGACGGTGAACCCGACCGAGTGATGGTTTCCTACAAGAATGCCGATCTGGATCCGGCGACCGACCCAGGGTTGAAAACGGTACGCTGGCGCGAGCTGGGGCGTGCAGAGCAGGCACTGGTGGGCGTACAGTTCATTGCCGACAACGAGTTCAGCGCGGACGGCTCCACCAACAGGGACTACGTCGTCATCAACAGCGAACACTGGGTCTACGCCAAAACCGGCCTCTCTGATGGTACTCACCTCCCGGGACTGGTCGGCTATGAGGCGGACGCCCTGTTCCCCGACTATCCCCAACCGGAAAGCAGCAACTACACACTGCTCTCCGCCTCTCCGTTCACCGGGGAGAATGGAGAGGAGGTCACCGCAAACTCATCGATCTATCAAGCACCCAGCGGTGCGTGGGTATTTGCCACCGGCACCATGTCGTGGAGCTGGGGACTGAACCGGGACGGCCTTGCCAACCCGGCCATTCAGACCACCACCGCCAACATCCTGGATCGCTTCATCGACCCCGGTGCCCCCAGCAGCGAAGTCTGCAGTATCTACACGAGCAGCGACCTCTCCGCTGAATCGTCCGACTCCATGTTCGACGCCGGCATGGGTATGTGGGCCGACTCATCACGCTGGAGAAGGGGGCGTGGAGGCATGTGGGCCAGCTCTTCCCACCACGGAATGGGGCCACATCACGGATGGGGGCATGGTAGTTGGCGGCCGCGAAACAATCTCGATATTACCTCAACGCTCGAGGTGGACGATTGGGGCACCATCACCGATGTCAACGTCGTCAATCTGAGCGGTTCGGATATGGGTGGATTCAGGAATTTGAAGATCTCCCTTGTCAGCCCCGATTCGACTGAAGTGAGACTGGCCGGGGGTTGCAACAGGGTCAGCACGTTTGATCTCAACCTGGATGACGACGCCTATCGAAAGCTGGGGCGCAAACACCGTTCGGACTGCCTGCCGGACGATGGTGACAGCTATCTCCCGAAAGAGCTGCTGGAGAGCTTCATCGGCGAACAGAGTGGCGGAACCTGGACGCTCAACATCACAGGTCAACGGAAATTCCGTCGCAGCTCTGGTTCCGGCAGCCTCGATAGTTGGGGACTGGAAATCTGCAGGATAGAAGAGTGACCTGACGTCGCAGGAGCGGCCTGCAAGGGCTGCTCCCGTTCACTCAAACAGATATTATTAACCCGGTGCCGGGTTAACAAGACCCGCGATAGTAAAGCGGAATATCCAAATACTAGCGCATGGTCACCAGCTCTTCCGCGCTGGTTGGGTGAATCGCAATGGTTCTGTCGAAATCGGCCTTGGTAGCACCCATGCTGATCGCAACAGCAAAACCCTGCAACATCTCGTCGGCACCCAGGCCGATAATATGGCAACCGATGACCTTCTCTTCCGCTCCAACGCAGACCAGCTTCATCGCCGTGATATGTTTGTGGTGGGTAAATGCATGGTACATGGGCGTAAAACGGGTCTGGTAGATTTTTACTGCATCGCCATGCTGTTCACGCGCTTCGTCTTCGCTGACCCCGATGCTACCGATGGGGGGATGACTGAACACCACGGTGGGAATATTTTCATACTCCAGTCTGGCCTCCGGCATTCCGCCAAAAAGACGATCCGCCAGACGGCGTCCGGCGGCAATGGCTACCGGTGTCAACGCCGCTCGGCCGGTAACATCACCGATGGCGTAGATTCCCGCCACATTGGTATTCTGCCACTCGTCGGTGGGAATAAAACCGCGGCTGTCCATCTGCACGCCGGTGGCGGACAGGTTCAGTTCCTGCGTACTCGGTACACGGCCGATGGCCCAGATGACGCTGTCCAGCCCGCTGCAGCTCAGGCCACCCTGGCAGTTCAGACGCAGCTTGCCGTCTTCCTGTCTCTCAATCGCGGTGACTGAAGTATTGGTGATGATATTGACGCCGCTCTCCTGCATCTCCTCCATCAGCGTCTCGCGCAGCATGGGTTCAAACTCTTTCAGCAGTTGATGCTTGCGCAGCACCAGCGTGACACGGCTGCCCAGTGCATTCAGCACGCCGGCCAGCTCCACGGCGATATAGCCGGAACCAATCACCGCCACCTCCTGCGGCTGCTCGGTGAGGGCAAAAAAACCATCCGAGGTGATACCCAGCTCCGCACCGGGAGTATCGGGAACCAGGGGCTGACCGCCGGAGGAGATGACGATGTGATCCGCGCTGTAGCACTCGCCATCCACCTCCAGGGTATGCTCGTCGATGAAACGGGCAGTACCCTGAATCTCGTCCACCTTGTTGTCAGCCAGATAGGCGTGATACCAGGCGTGGATGCCGTGGATATAACTGTCCCGCTGCCTGACCAGGCTGGCCCAGTCGAAACCATGCCGCTCCACGCTGAATCCGTAGTCGGGGGCATCACGCAGCGCACCCGCCACCATCGCTCCATACCACATGATCTTCTTGGGGACACAACCCACGTTGACGCAGGTTCCACCCAGCGCAGCCTTCTCCACCACTGCAGTTTTGGCGCCGTGGGCGGCTGCCCGCTGGGCGACAGAGAGCCCCCCGCTGCCGCCACCGATGGCGATCAAATCGTAATGGTTGCTCATTGCACTCCTTCAAGGTGGGTAACAATTCTGGCAAAGATATCGTCGATATCCCCTTCACCTTCAATGGAGTGCAGTTTTCCCTGTTCTCGATAGTAGGCAATCAACGGCATGGTCTGCTCCTCATAGACCTCGAGCCGCTTGCGGATGGTCTCCTCATTGTCATCCGCCCGCTGGACCAGTCTGCCTCCGCACTTGTCACAGCGGCCTTCTACCTTGGGCGGTGAGGTATAGATGTTATACATCTGACCACAGGATTCGCAGGTGCGCCGGCCGGTAAGCCGCTTCATCAATATGTCGAAATCCACATCGATAAGCAGCGCGACCTGCAGTGGTTTGCCGATCTCATCCAGCATGGCGTCCAGCGCCTCTGCCTGGGCGAGATTGCGGGGAAAACCATCGAGAATAAAACCATTCGCCGTATCCGGCTCATTCAGACGCTCCCGGATCAGCCCCACCACAATATCATCGGAAACCAGCTGACCGGCATCCATCGCGGCCTTTGCCTGCCGGCCCAGCCGCGTTTTCGCGGCAACAGACGCACGCAGCAGATCGCCTGTGGAGATCTGAGGAATACCATATTTCTCCGCCAGTCTCTTCCCCTGTGTTCCCTTGCCGGAACCCGGCGCCCCCAACAAAACGATTCTCATGATAGTCTCCCCGACAGTTGCCGCTATTAATGCGGCGGGCTGAACACAATATCTCGATCGCCGGTTCTGTGTCCCGACAGGCGGAATGATGCATGACTCGACCGCTGCAAACAAGTATAATTCCGCATCGTTTTCAACAACTCCAACCGAGGCACCGAGACAATGAATCTGGAACAGATCCCAGCGGGTAAAGATGTCCCCAACGATATCAACGTCATTATCGAAATTCCGGCACAAAGCTCACCAGTCAAGTATGAGCTGGACAAGGAGAGCGGTGCCATGGTGGTGGACCGATTCATGGCAACCGCCATGTTCTACCCCGCCAACTACGGTTTCATCCCCCACACCCTGTCGGAAGACGGCGACCCCGTCGATGTACTGGTGGTAACCCCCCACCCGCTGATTACCGGAGCCATCATCCGCTGCCGCCCGATAGGCATGCTCAAGATGACCGACGAATCCGGCGTGGACGCCAAAATCATCGCCGTCCCCGTGGACAAGCTCTCCCCCATCTATGTCAACGTCAAATCCACCGACGATCTGCCCGAGCTGCTGCTCTCCCAGATCTGTCACTTCTTCGAGCACTACAAGGATCTGGAGAAAGGCAAGTGGGTCAAGATAGATGGCTGGGCCGACGCCGATGAAGCCAGGGCGGAGATCCTCTCTTCCCAGCAACGATATATTAGTTCAAAATAATCTGATATTCCGTCAATTGACTCTTGACGGAATGGTGATATGGTGTAGAATTATTTAGACCAAGTCTAAATAAGCAGAACGAGGAGAATCCCATGAGCGTACTTGTAGGCCGTCCGGCCCCCGATTTTACCGCCCCCGCCGTACTTGGCGACGGCACCATTGTGGATGAGTTCAACTTCGCCAAAGAGGTAGAAGGAAAATACGCAGTTGTCTTCTTCTACCCACTGGATTTCACCTTCGTCTGTCCCTCCGAATTGATCGCATTCGATCACCGTCTGGATGAGTTCAAGAAGCGCAACGTGGAGGTGATTGGCGTCTCCATCGACTCCCACTACACCCACAACGCATGGCGCAACACCCCCATCGACGAGGGTGGCATCGGGCCGGTAAGGTATCCCCTGGTGGCCGACATGACCCACGGCATCTGCAAGGCCTATGACGTGGAAACCCCGGACGGCGCAGTCGCCTTCCGCGGCTCCTTCCTTATCGACAAGGAGGGGGTGGTACGCCACCAGGTGGTCAACGACCTGCCTCTGGGGCGAAATATCGACGAAATGCTGCGCATGGTGGACGCGCTGCAGTTCCACGAAGAGCATGGCGAAGTATGCCCGGCCAACTGGCACCAGGGCGAAAAAGGAATGAAAGACACTCCGGAAGGGGTGGCCGAGTATCTGGCAGAGAACGCCGACAAACTGTAGCCTCAAGCCCGGTGGCAAAATTGTGTCACCGGGTAATGAAGAAAGGATGGAGAGGCCCGTTCAGGGCCTCCGGTCCGGACATTGCCACCGCTCTCTTGCAGAGCGGCACAGAATGGAGGAATCGCGCCGAAAGCACCGGCAACCCCCCCACCATTTCAGGCCACCACAACAGCTCCGCTACTCCACCCAATCACCAATCAGCCGGACACCACTCCATAGCCAGCCATGCCAGAACTCCCCGAGGTAGAAACCACTCGCCAGGGCATTG
>JALSRO010000486.1 GCA_026984715.1 Chromatiales bacterium
TCGGGGCGCGCCGACCGGCATGGTGCGCGGCGGTGACGGCGATGATCCCTTTGGTGCACATTTTGGTCCGGAGACGGTTCCGGATGGCATGGTGTTCGTGCTGGGGGACAACCGCAGTTTCAGCATAGACAGCCGCATCCTCGGGCCGGTTCCGATGCAGCGGATTGCCGGAAAGGTGACCAAGGTATTCTGGTCGTGGAACTTCGATGAACACCATATTCACTGGGAGAGAACGGCGTTGCCGGTCAAATAGGGCGGCTGGCCGGTTGGCGGTTCAACGCACCGGATAGGTCTCAGGATGCAACCCCCTGCTGTCGGCGAGCAGGGCACCCCCTTGATGTTCCCATTGTGGCAGTACAATACGGGTGGCACGCCGGCCATCCAGGCGGAAGTGGTGCTCGGCGGGGCGGTGTGTATGGCCGTGAATCAGCCGCAGCACGCCGTGGGAGCGCATCGTATCCTCCACCGCCTGCTGATTGACATCCATTATCTCCGTACTCTTCTGGCTGGTGGCCAGGCGGCTCTCCCGGCGTAGCCGTCTGGCGAGCTCGATCCGCTCCTGCAGGGATTTCCGAAACAGCTCGTTCTGCCATGCGGGATCGTGCACCAGGGCACGGAACTGCTGATAGGCGGTATCGTCGGTACAGAGCAGATCGCCATGCATCAGCAGGGTAGGGGTACCACCCAGATCGATGACTGTCGGGTCATTCACTAGCCGGGCTCCGGTAAGGGAACAAAAGCCATCGCCGAGGAGAAAATCCCGGTTGCCACGCATGACGTAGAGCGCCACCCCGCTTTCCGCCAGGGCCCGCAACGCGTCGAGGAAAGGCTGGCTGGCGGGGAGAAGGGCGTCGTCTCCCAGCCATAGCTCAAACAGATCGCCCAAGATATAGAGGGCGTCCGCCCGGCGGGCCCGCGTCTGCAAAAAATCGAGGAACAGCTGGCCGATTTCCGGCTGCTCCGGAGAGAGGTGCAGATCCGAAACAAACAGGATTTCCTGCTCCACCGCCGGCGTCACCCCTCTTCTACGGTAACCTTTTCGATAATCACATCCTCTACCGGTACATCCTGATGGCCGCTGTTGCTAGTGGTCTCCACTTGTTTGATCTCGTTGACCACATCCATTCCATCCACTACCTTGCCAAACACACAGTAACCCCATCCCTGGCTGTCTCGCGAGGTGTGATCGAGAAATCCATTGTCGGCAACGTTGATGAAGAACTGGGCAGTGGCGGAGTGGGGATCCATGGTCCGTGCCATGGCGATGGTGCCGCACAGGTTGGCCAGGCCGTTGTCCGCCTCGTTCTCGATCGGTTCCCGTGTGGCCTTCTGAACCATGCCGGGTTCCATGCCGCCTCCCTGGATCATGAACCCGTTGATGACACGATGGAAGATGGTGCCGTCATAGAACCCCGCGCGGGCATACTCGAGAAAGTTCTCTACCGTTTTGGGGGCTTTATCGGCATTCAGCTCCAGGGTGATGACCCCCCGGTTCGTATGTAATTTGACCATTGTCAGGTTATCCCCCTTTTCTTGGTGGTTGCAGGGTGATTCTTTTTATAACTACCGGCTTCAGTGGCACATCTGCCGGGAAAGGTCCACCGGCGCCAGTGGGGGTTTTGCGTATCTTGTCGACCACATCCATGCCGCTTACCACCTTGCCGAATACAGTGTAACCCCAGCCATTGCGTGAAGGGCGGGTGAAGTTCAGCGACCTGTTGTCGACTACGTTGATAAAAAACTGTGCCGTAGCCGAATGGGGATCGCCGGTGCGGGCCATGGCGATGGTGCCACGTCTGTTTTCGAGCCCGTTGTCGGCCTCATTCCTGATGGGGGCATGGGTCTTCTTTCGCTTATAGTCGGGAGTGAACCCCCCACCCTGGATCATGAAACCATCGATGACGCGGTGGAAGATGGTGTTGTCATAGAAACCCTCCCGTACGTAGCGCAGAAAGTTCTCGACGGTCACCGGGGCGCGTTTCCGATCCAGTTCTACCACGATCTCCCCCTGGTTGGTCTGAATCGTCACCCTGGGGTGGGAGTCGGCGCCATGCGCGGTGCCGGTGAAAGAGAGAGCCAGAGTCAAGAACCCGGCAACCAGACAGAGGAGTTTCACCACCTCGGCCAAGTGCCGGAACGATAACGATGGGGTCAGAGGGAGGGATTTCGCATGGTTCACAGCAGGTCTCCGAAAATATAAGACAGATGTCGGCCTGTAAAGCCGCCACGGGGTATAGTATCAGGTTGAGGCGGCTTAGGGGATACCTGCTTTACGTTGGGGATATGGGGTATACTCACCCTTTTTCGTCAGTGAACTCAGTAACCGGAGAACAACTCATGCGTCTATTGCTAACAGCCGTTCTTGTCACTTTTGCTCTGTCCGCCTTCGGTGGAACTGTCATCGAAACCAAGGGATCCGGAGGGGAGATAGGCAAGATCACCATCGATGGTGATTGGGCGCGTATCGACGATGTGAAACGGGATGGCAGCGGTTATCTGCTGGTGGATGCCAAGAGGCAGAAGTTCTACATGGTCGTTCCGGACGAGCATACCATCATCGAGTTTTCCAAGGGTAACAAGAAACGCCGGCAGGAGGTGGAGGCTGAGTTCAAGGCCGTGGGCGAAGGTCCCGAGATTGCGGGCTATCCCACCCGCAAATATGAGTTGAGTGCCGATGGCAAGCGGTGTGGTGTGGTGATGGTTTCGGAAGATGTGGCAAAGATCGGGGATGTCCGTCATCTGCTGTCTGTGTTGGGAAGTTTCAGCCCTGATGCATTCCTGCCGGAAGAGATGTCGCATACCCTTCGGCAGATGGCCAACCCGTGCGATCTGGCCGAGGTGCAACTGGACGAGAAGCTTACCGGTCAGGTTTTTCCGATGAAAAGCGTGGATGCAGATGGGAAGACCAGGAACGAGGTGACCTCTATCGTCGAGAATGCCAAGGTTGACTCGAAGCTCTTTGAATTACCGAAAGAGTATACGAAGACCACGGTGAAGCAGATGATGCAGGGCATGCGCAAGGAGATGGAGAACGCCATGGACAAGATCAATGAGATGATGAAGGATATGTCTCCTGAAGAACGGGCGCGTATGGAGCAGATGATGAAACAGTTCAAGAGTGGATCCAAGTAGCTCTCCGGTGGAGAAGGTGGGATGTTCCATATGGCGGGTTGATTGACTGGTCCGGATGACGACATGACGCATACCACCATCAAGACCCGCTTCGCGCCGAGTCCGACCGGTCATATCCACCTGGGCAATGCGCGAACGGCGCTGTTCAACCTGTTGCTCGCCCGCCGTCACGAAGGGATGTTTCTATTGCGGATGGAGGATACCGATGCCGAGCGCAGCCGTGAAGAGTTTATCCACTCCATTGAGGTAGATTTGCGTTGGCTGGAGCTGGATTGGCAGGAGGGTGAAGGGGTCGGTGGTGAGCATGGACCCTATCGTCAGTCACTGCGCGGCGAGATCTACCAGCACTACTATGCACGTCTCGACAGCTCTGGGCTGACCTACCCCTGTTTCTGTAGTCCGCAGGAACTGGCGGTCTCCCGCAGGGCGCAGCTCAATGCCGGAGAGCCGCCGCGCTACAGTGGCAGGTGTGCCCGTCTGAGTCTGGAGGAGCGGCAGAGACGGTTGGAGCAAGGGATGGCACCTGCCTTGCGTTTTCGTGTGCCCAAGGGTCACACAATAGAGTTTACCGATCTGGTTCGCGGGCCGCAGCGTTTCCGGAGCGATGAGATCGGTGACTTTATTATCCGCCGCGCCGACGGCACGCCCGCATTTTTTTTTACCAACGCGGTGGACGACGCGTTGATGAAGGTGACACACGTGGTGCGCGGAGAGGATCACCTGGCCAACACCCCTCGACAGTTGCTGCTGTTGGACGCCCTTCATCTGCCACGGCCGGAGTATGCACACATCTCCATGATTACGGGAGGGGATGATACTCCCCTCTCCAAACGCCATGGCAGCCTGAGTGTCGCCGCGTTGCGGGAGGCCGGTTTTCTGCCCGGCGCAATCGTCAACTTTCTGGCACGCATGGGCCACTACTATGGGCATGACGAGTATCTGGATCTGTCACAGCTGGCGGCGCAGTTCGACGTTGGGCGTCTCTCCCATGCCCCTGCTGCCTATGACGACTCCCGGCTGCTCTTCTGGCAGCGCGAGGCGGTCTGTCATGCGCGGGGTGACGAGCTCTGGAGCTGGGCAGGAGCAGAGGTACACGCCATCGTTCCGGAAGAGGAGGCGGAGGCGTTTATCGCTGCCGTGCGGGGCAATGTTCTGATGCCCGATGACATACTCCAATGGGCGCGGATCGTCTATCGGGACGAGCTGGAGCTGGGGCGTTCCGAGGTGGCGCTGGTGCAAGGGGCCGATGGTGATTTTTTCCGTCATGCCCTGGCGGCGCTGGCCCTGCATGGGACCGATTTTATGGCGCTGGCGGGGGAGATCCGGCGCCGCAGCGGAGTAAAGGGAAAGGCACTGTTTCTGCCCCTGCGGGTTGCTCTGACCGGTCGGCGGGATGGGCCTGAAATGGGTCGTCTCCTGCCACTCATCGGTTTCGAACGTGCGCGCCAACGCCTGGAGCGATGGGTCAACACCCGTTAGCCGAATGGGAATGGTTGCTGAACAATAGACGACAAAGCCGGACTGTATGTTATATATCCACAACGATCTCACCCGAAAGAAGGAGCGGTTCAACCCCATCGACCCTGCCAATGTGCGGATGTACGTCTGTGGCATGACGGTTTACGACTACTGCCACATTGGCCACGCTCGCGTACTGGTGGTATTCGATATGGTGAATCGCTATTTGCGTCATATCTATGGGGACGAGCATGTCACCTATGTTCGCAACATCACGGATATCGATGACAAGATCATCAAGCGGGCCCGGGAGAAGGGGGAGCCATACACCGTAGTAACCAGCTACTATATCGATGCGATGCGCGAAGATGCTGCGGCGCTGGGGGTGCAGCTACCGGATGCAGAACCACGGGCCACCCTTTCCATGGAGTATATCGTTGCCATGATCCGGACGCTGGTGGAGAAGGGGTATGCCTATACGGCGCCAAACGGGGACGTCTACTACGATGTGAGCCGGTTTCCCTCCTATGGTCGTCTCTCCGGAAAGCGGCTGGAGGAGCTCCGGGTGGGTGAGCGTGTGGCGGTAGACGAAGCAAAGGAGGATCCGCTGGATTTTGTGCTCTGGAAGGCGGCCAAACCGGGGGAGCCGAGTTGGGACTCTCCCTGGGGCAAGGGGCGTCCTGGCTGGCATATCGAGTGTTCTGCCATG
>JALSRO010000487.1 GCA_026984715.1 Chromatiales bacterium
GCCAGTCGGGTGATGGAATCGAGCAGGATCACCACATCCTTTTTGTGCTCCACCAGCCGTTTGGCCTTCTCGATCACCATCTCGGCCACCTGCACATGGCGGGTAGCAGGCTCGTCGAAGGTGCTGGAGACCACTTCACCACGCACCGAGCGCTCCATCTCGGTGACCTCTTCCGGCCGCTCGTCGATGAGCAGCACGATCAGGTAGCACTCGGGATTCTTGGAGGCGATGGAGTGGGCAAGCTGCTGCAGCATCATGGTCTTTCCCGCCTTGGGCGGCGATACGATCAAGCCACGCTGCCCCTTGCCGATGGGGGAGACCAGATCGATGATGCGGGCGGTTAGATCCTCGGTACTGCCGTTGCCCATCTCCATCACCATTCGCTCTTCGGCATGCAGGGGAGTGAGGTTCTCGAACAGCACTTTGAACTTGGCGTTCTCCGGCGCTTCGAAGTTGATCCTGTCCACCTTCAACAGGGCGAAGTAGCGCTCCCCTTCCTTGGGGGGGCGGATCTTGCCCTCCACCGTGTCGCCAGTACGCAGGTTGAAACGGCGGATCTGGCTGGGCGAGACGTAGATATCGTCGGGGCCAGCGAGATAGGAACTGTCGGCAGAGCGCAGGAAGCCGAATCCATCTTGAAGGATCTCCAGTACGCCCCCTCCGAAGATATCCTCCCCGCTCTTGGCATGGGCCTTCAGTATGGAGAAGATGATGTCCTGCTTACGGGCCCGGGTATTCCCCTCGATACCCAGGGATTGTGCCAGTTCGACGAGCTCTGAGGCTTTTTGCTTCTTTAGTTCTGTAAGATTCATGGTTGTCAATCAGATTGCGTGTATTGGTAAAGTGGAGCGGGATATACAAGAAACAGCAGACTGCAGAGAGTCTTGCAAACTCATTTCAAACGGGAATTGGAAAAAGCGCGCTGCGCCACCTGTGTGTTGTTACAGGGAAAATACGGTTAAATTCTTGCTTTGGAGCACAAGGTTAACATCTATGACACCCTGCGTCCAGCCCCGGGGACGCAGGGTGACAACCCGAATTCCGATTCAGAGATTGCTGTCGATAAAGGCAGTGAGCTGTGATTTCGACATGGCCCCCACCTTGGTCGCTTCCACGTGACCATCCTTGAACAGCATCAGGGTGGGAATACCGCGAATACCAAACTTGGGGGGAGTGGCGGGATTCTCGTCGATGTTCAGCTTGGCGACCTTCAGCCTGCCGGCATAGTCGGCACTGATCTCGTCCAGAACCGGGGCGATCATCTTGCATGGCCCACACCAGTCAGCCCAGTAGTCCACCAGCACCGGCTGGTCAGAATTTATCACCTCTTCCTCGAATGTACTGTCCGTTACATAGACGATATTGTCGCTCAATTTATTGCCTCCAGTTGGGCGCATCCGGCGAATCTTGCCGAATTCACGCCTTCTCTCACATTCAATATCTAATTTCAGCCCAATCCGATGACGATTTCAAGCCCAAAGAGGGCTAATTTTTGATATTCTCCCCATATATGATCCAAATAAACAGAACAGACACCCCTTTTTCATCCCTGCAACTGCTTCCTCCACTCCTCGAGGGGGTTGCCGATGCCGGCTTCTCTTTCT
The DNA here is from genome assembly GCA_026984715.1 of Chromatiales bacterium. Taxonomy (GTDB): domain Bacteria; phylum Pseudomonadota; class Gammaproteobacteria; order Thiohalospirales; family Thiohalospiraceae; genus DRMK01. The sequence continues at coordinate 1,605 of JALSRO010000487.1, forward strand.
GCACGCCGATCCAGGCCGAGACGTTGCCACTGACCCTTGCGGGAGCGGATGTGGCCGGCCAGGCCCAGACCGGCACGGGAAAAACCGCAGCCTTCCTGCTCACGGTGATGAACCGCCTGCTGCAGAAACGGCCGGAAGGAGCGCGGCCCCCCACTCACCCCCGGGCAGTGATCCTGGCGCCGACGCGGGAGCTCGCTATCCAGATCCACAAGGATGCCGTGGTACTGGGCAAGCACACCGACCTTCGTCTCGGCCTCGTCTATGGCGGCAGCGGCTATGAGCAGCAGCGCAACCGGCTGACTGCAGGGGTGGATATCCTGATCGGAACCCCGGGGCGCCTGATCGACTACTTCAAACAGCGGGTGTTCAACCTGAAGTCCATCGAGGTACTGGTACTGGATGAGGCGGACCGGATGTTCGACCTGGGCTTCATCAAGGATATCCGTTTTCTGCTGCGCCGCATGCCACCCCCGCGCAAAAGGCAGAGCCTGCTCTTCTCCGCCACCCTCTCCCTGCGCGTCACCGAGCTCGCCTACGAGCACATGAACAACCCGGCGCTGGTACGCATCGATGCGGAGCAGATCACTGCCACCCGCGTCAACGAGAGCATCTACTATCCGGCCAATATGGAGAAGATTCCACTGCTGCTGGGGCTGCTGAAGAAACTCGAACCGCAGCGCAGCATCATCTTCGTCAACACCAAACACGCCGCAGATCAGGTGTGGGGCTATCTGCAGGGCAACGGGTTTCAGGCCGCTGTCCTGTCGGGGGATGTTCCCCAGAAGAAGCGCATCCGGCTGCTGGAGCAGTTTCAGCAGGGAGAGCTGTCCATCATGGTGGCGACCGACGTAGCCGCGCGCGGGCTGCATATCGAAGGGGTATCCCATGTATTCAACTATGACCTGCCACAGGATGAACAGGACTACGTTCACCGTATCGGACGTACCGCGCGTGCCGGCGCCAGCGGAGAAGCCATCAGCTTTGCCTGCGAAAAGTATGCCTTTTCGCTGATGGAGATCGAGACCTATATCGGTCACAAGATACCGACCCGGGAAATCGACTCCTCGCTGCTGGTCACACCCAAACCACCTGCGCGGATCAAACGGCGGCCGCACCCTTCCGGACGAAAGAGCGGGGACAACGACAGACCACGCCGCAGACGCCCACGGAACAGAAAAGCATCCAACAGGTGACGCATCCATTCAAAGGGTGAACACCGTCACGCAAATATGTCGACCAGACCTGAGCCACCATATACCGTACCGTGAAGGGTGGAGATCTCTTCCACTCCTTGATCTTCCATTCGAGGCTGGGCCAGATGGCCTCCTTGACGCCGACTATCTCCCTCCTGCTGCTGCCCCCTGCCTGGCTGCTGCGAAACATCGGCGCTGGCCAACGTCAGTCCGGCATCTCCCAGCATCTCCCGCAATCGGGGTACGGCGGCTTCCAGGGCATCACGGGTCACGGCGTGGTGGGCGGAGAAAGTGATACTGGCCTGTTCGTTGCGAACCTCGATGCGCACCTCGACAGGACCCAGGTGTTTCGGGTTGAGGCGTAACTCGGCCTGCTGAATGTCACGCTTGACCATCCAGACCATCCGCTCCCCCAGTGCGTTCTGCCACTGAGGAGAATTCAGTTGGGGTGACAGCGGCAGTGAGGGAGGGGCGGAGGCTGAGGTTGAACTGCTGCTGGCAGCTCCAGCCACGACTGCGGGAGAGGTTTGTCCCGGAAGACCGGGCGTCAGATCCGGGCTCTCCTTTTTCCCGACCGCGGCCATCATCAGTTGCGGCAGGCGCATGGCCTCTTGCTGCAGCCCCGGCTCACCATCGGCGGCCAACAGCACTTCCTCTGGCTGAAGCAGCCCTGGTTCAACCGGATTGGCGGTTTGAGACATCACTGAGGCATTGGGCAACGGGCTGTTCTTTATCATCACGGGCGCAGTACCCGTGGTGGCCGCACCCGCCTCTGCAACGGTATTGGAAGGGAGAGCGATTGCCGTCGGCGGGATCATGACCGGCAAGATGTTGCCCCCCTCCTCGCCAGGAGGCAACTCTGGAGCAGCCTCCTCACCATCTACCGCTACAGGCGGTTCGCCATACTCCCCCATCAACCGGGTTACCAGCATCTCCAGGAAAGCACCCCGCTGCACACCCGCTTCCACACTGGAGAGCGCTTCGGAGGACAGCCCCCCACTCACTGCCGGAAGGCTTGTTGCGGGGGGGGTGGCTGGCAATTGCATGGGTGAACTCATGATTCGCTCCTCTTTTTTCGATAACTACCGAGCAAATCATGTGCCAACGGGTTACGTCCGATGGTCACCATCGGGTACCGTTCTACCTCCCCACCGATTCAACCGCGGCCGGGGCCGGGAGATACCGGTCATTCACATGCAGATAGTTCTCCAACAACTGCAGCGACTCCAGAACCCGGATGGATTTTTCACTCAATTTCTGTATCAACAGACTCAGCTCTTCCAGTGCGCAGCCTCCCCGGGCCGCCTGCAACAGCTCGTTGCCGATCCTGTGCAGCTCCCTGTGCGGCTGCTCGAGCTGTGAGTAACCCGGAAGGTCCCTGAAGGTCACTCCTTCGCCGTAGTACCAGAGCCCAAGCTTGCAGCGGGTGTGATCCAGCTGCGGACAACCTCTGACGTTTTCCAGGGGTCTGTTCTCTCCCGATCCGTGCAGAAAGAGCGCTGTATCAATCAATGTTTTTTTCCATTGAATATGATCCAGCTGGGCCATATACAGCAGACCGATTGGCATCGCGGGAAGATTCACGAACTTTTTTATGAAAGTGATGAACTCCTGCAGTGGTAACGGTTTGCTGATCCAGAATCCCTGCCCAATCTTGCAGCCATACTCTTGTAGCACCCGGAATGTCTCCTCGTCCTCGATCCCTTCGGCAACGACATCCATATTCAACTGATGTGCCATTCGAATACTAGCCTGAAGGATCTCGCGATCCTTATCGGAGGAGGTCATTCCCCAAATGAACTTCTTGTCAATCTTGAGTATCGAAAATGGCCATTTGCTCAACTCGACCAGACCGGAATGGCCCGTGCCGAAATCATCCATGGCAATGGAGATTCCACAGTTCGACAGCTCATCGAGATATCTCCTTGCGCTTTTTTCCTCCACTAGAACCGTTTCCGTGACCTCGATCTCTATGCTGCCCGCCTCGATGAGGCGGCCGTTGACCGCGTCCACGATCAGCCGGGTCAAATTTTCGTTGTAAAAATCTCTCCCTGAGGCGTTGAAAGAGATTGTCAGGGAGCTGTCGACGGAGTTTATGAAAGCATAATCAACGACGATTTTTCCAAACACATATCTGGTGATTTCCGTTATGAAATTGGTCTCTTCGGCCAGGGGAATGAAATCCATTGGCGGAACCAGTTGTCCGCTGTTCTTTCTCCATCTGACAAGGGCTTCGGCACCGCAAAGTCGGCCGGTGACCATGGAAACTTTTGGCTGATAGTGGAGCTCGAACTCTCTGTTCGAAAGGGCTGCCTTCAGATCCGATAAAGTGATTCTGTTTTTCACTGTTTTTGTTCCTTATCTCTATGAAGGAGAGGGTTATCTGCTTTTCCGAAGGCTGGCCGCCTCAACGTCCGGAGCCGCGCTGGGCACGTTCGTCACTCTCTTTCTGTTCGCAGCGCAGTTCCCCTTGCAGCTCCTCCGCCTGGCAGCTCGAAATGACCGAGTCCACCATCTTTACCCGGTTCCTTGTCTGGAACCAGTTGTCCCGAGCGATCGCCACATCCTGTTCTGCCACCAGAACAACCTTTTGTTGCTGCTCTATCGCTTCGGAAAGTTTGCTGACGAAACTCTGATAGTGCCGCAACTGGGTGGCCTTTATGCCGTTGCGGGCGGCATCCTGCAACTGGCAGATATACTCGTTGCGGTAGGACTCCAGCTCCTGTAGCTGTTGCTGCTGTTGCTGCAGGCGCTGAAGGATCTCTCCCAGCTTGCGGGCCGCCCGCTGCTGCTTCTCTTCTGCCAGCCTCGCTACCGGCTTCAGCCGGCCACTGCGTTTCTGTTGTGCCATTGATTCAGCTGCTCCAAAGAAAAAGAGTCGGGGTGGATCACCCTGCCGGGATCAGCGCCATCAGCTGCTCCAGGCTCTCACGGGTGTTGACGCCCTCGTGCATATCCTGGCCGAGAAACGCCATCAGTTTCGGGTACAGATCGATGGATTCATCGATAGCACGATCGGTGCCTTTGTTGTAGGCGCCGATGCTGATCAGATCCCGGTTCTGCTGGTAGGTCGAATAGATCTGCTTGAAGCGGCGTGCCACCTGCTGCTGCTCCGGTGCCGTTATCTCGGTCATCACCCGGCTGATGGAGGCCTCGATGTCGATGGCGGGGAAATGGCCCGCCTCCGCCAGCCGCCGTGAAAGCACCACATGCCCGTCGAGGATCGCCCGCGC
>JALSRO010000488.1 GCA_026984715.1 Chromatiales bacterium
GCTGCGCCCAGTCTATGCTCTGGACGCCGGCATACAGCTCCTCCGGCGAAGAGGCAGGGAAAGTGGCAATCCGCAGCAGCACCCTGCTGGCGCAACGGGACCAGAGACAGACCCGGTATGCGGTTTCGAGAGTCCCCTTGAACTGTACGCCCGCGGGCTGCTCCCGGAGTTCGACCGCCCCCAGCCCGTGCAGCTCCTCACGCAATAGGGAGGCCACCCCCTTCGGGGCGGTAGCGAACAGTGACAGAAGTGCGCTCATAGATTCTGTTTTACGGCGACCGGATAGACCACTCTCGACCACTGCACGCCGGTTCGCAGCGGGAGACAAGAGACCGCTGCGCCCATTCTACAGCAACCGATATCACTGTGGCCGGATAACCGTGCCTCTCCCGGAACCACTTAATAATCTCATCCGACTCCGTTAACATATACGGTTTTTGGTGATACCAGATGTCCGACTCGAGGATGGTTCCTTGCTATGCATTTCAGAAGCGGGTGGTAGTCGGCCTTTCCGGCGGAGTGGATTCGTCGGTGGCCGCCGTGCTGCTGCTGGAGCAGGGATACCGGATCGATGGGGTATTCATGAAGAACTGGGAAGGGGACGACAGTGACGGCCACTGTCCCGCCGAACGGGATTTCAGTGATGCCGGAAGTGTCTGCTCGCAGCTGGGGATCCCGCTGGAAGCTGTCAACTTCTCCAAAGAGTACAGCGACCGCGTTTTTCGCCATTTTCTGCAGGAGTACCGTGCCGGTCGCACACCCAATCCGGACATTCTCTGCAACAAAGAGATCAAGTTCAAGATATTTCTGGAGTACGCGCTACAGCGGGGGGCCGAACTGATCGCCACCGGGCACTACGCACGCATCGGCAAAAGAGGTGGCCGTTTCCAGCTACTGAAGGCACGGGATACAAACAAGGATCAGAGCTACTTCCTCTACACCCTGGGACAGCGGCAGCTCGCCAGAACCCTGTTTCCCGTGGGGGAGATGCAAAAGAGTGAAGTACGTGCCGTCGCCGCCCGCAACCGTCTGGTGACCCATGCAAAAAAGGACAGTACCGGAATCTGCTTCATCGGGGAGCGTAATTTCCGCGAATTCCTGGCCCGCTACCTCCCGGCACGGCCAGGGGAGATGTGCACCCCCGAAGGAGAGTCTGTCGGAGAGCACCAGGGGTTGATGTACTACACGCTCGGCCAGCGCCAGGGGCTGGGCATCGGTGGCCGCCCCAACGCCCGGCAAGGGGAGCCCTGGTATGTAGTGGGGAAGGACATCGCCAACAACCGCCTGTTGGTCTCCCAGGGTCTGCACCCGATGTTATACAGCAGCACCCTGGAGGCCGGGGAGCTGCACTGGGTGGCGGGGGAAGCGGTCCGGACACCCTTTCGCTGCCGGGCAAAAATCCGCTACCGGCAGCCGGAACAGCTGTGCGTCATCGAGAAGATCTCGGGCGATTACTGCCGGGTACGTTTCGATGAACCGCAGCAGGCCGTGACACCAGGGCAGTCGGTGGTGTTCTATGACGATGAGGTCTGCCTCGGTGGCGGCACCATCGATCGCACCAATGCGCCCACAGCCGACAATTTTCGGGAGAGCAGACGTTGAGCAGCAGCTATAGTGACCGGGTACTGGCGCTCGCCGGCGTACTTCAGGCATGTGAACTGGTACAACAGGTGGCACGCCGTGGCAGCGCCGACACCCATCGGCTGGAGGCGGTTTTGAGCACCCTGTTCGTCACCGAGCCGGACAACGCATTATCGGTATATGGAAGCTACGCCAAGCTGGCAACCGGTCTGGAGCTGGTCACCCGGCAACTGGATCGGAAACCCGACGCCGAACTGACCCGCTATCTGATCAACGTGCTCCACCTGGAACGCAAACTGAGCCACAAGCCCGAACTGTTGCAAACCATCGCCAAGGGTATCGAAAAAACCCGACGGCAGATGGAGCACTACCCCCTGACACACAGCAACATCATCGCCAGCCTGGCCGCCATCTACAGCGATACGGTCAGCACCCTGACACCCCGGATCATCGTCAGCGGTGAGCGGGGACGGCTCGCCAACCCGGAGAATGCCAATGCGGTACGCGCCCTGCTGCTCGCCGCCATGCGCTCTGCAGTGCTCTGGAGCCAGTGCGGAGGGAAACGCTGGCAAATCCTGTTGCAACGGAGGCGGTTGCTGCAGGAGGCCACATCTTTGATACAGAAACGGTATACTGGATCTTTTGATACCTGAGCGAAAGTACCTCAGCGGGGCTGAGGCACAATACCAGACATGGAGTTACCCCCTCAATGACAGACAGCTTCGATGCGGCAACCAACCTGCAGGTCAACGGTAGAGAGTATGAGATATTCAGTATCAACGCCGTCGCAAACAGTGCACGGCTACCCTACTCCCTGAAGATACTGCTGGAAAACCTGCTGCGCCACCAGGACGGCATTACGGTAACGGCAGACGATATCCGCTCTCTGGTCAACTGGGATCCAAAGGCAGAGCCGTACCATGAAATTGCCTACCGGCCGGCGCGGGTACTGATGCAGGATTTCACCGGCGTACCTGCCGTGGTCGATCTGGCCGCAATGCGTGACGCCATGCGCACCCTGGGCGGGGATCCGGAAAAGATCAATCCGTTGCAGCCTGCCGAGCTGGTCATCGACCACTCGGTGCAGGTGGATCGGGCCGGCAGCAGTGATGCCTTCGCCTACAACGAGGCACAGGAGTACCACCGCAACCGGGAGCGCTACAGCTTCCTCAAATGGGGTCAGCAGGCCTTTTCCAACTTCAGGGTAGTACCACCCGAAACCGGTATCGTCCATCAGGTCAACCTGGAATATCTCGCCCGGGTGGTCTTCACCCAGGAGCATGATGGGGTGGTGCAGGCCTACCCGGACACGGTGGTCGGAACCGACTCCCACACCACCATGATCAACGGCCTCGGAGTTCTAGGCTGGGGCGTCGGAGGTATCGAAGCGGAAGCCGCCATGCTGGGTCAGCCGATATCCATGCTGATCCCGCAAGTGATCGGTGTACGGCTCGATGGACAGCTCCCCGAAGGCACCACCGCAACCGACCTGGTGCTCACCGTCGTGGAGGTGCTGCGCAACTATGGAGTGGTGGGCAAGTTCGTGGAGTTTTTCGGAACAGGTCTGAAACAGATGGCGCTGGCCGACCGCGCCACACTTGCCAACATGGCACCGGAGTATGGCGCCACTTGCGGCATCTTCCCCATCGACGCCGAAACCATCGACTACCTCCGCCTCACCGGACGCAGTGAAGAGCAACTGGCCCTGATCGAAGCCTACGCTCGGAAACAGGGGCTGTTCCGCGAATGTGATGCCTCCGAGGCGGAGTATAGCGACGTGATCGCCATCGATCTCGGAGAGATCGAACCCTGCCTGTCCGGTCCGAGACGCCCGCAGGATCGCCTCACCCTGCGCAATGCCAAACCCCGAATCCGGGGCGCCATCAATACGCTGCTGGAGAAGAACGGCCTGCTGCCCAGAGAGATCCTCGAAGTGGACCGGTTCTGCGACGAGGGTGGGCACGCCGCTGTGGGTGTGGAACAGCAGGGGGAACATCGCGGTCAGATGCTGGTGACCCACAAGGGCAACAAATTCTTCCTCAACGACGGCATGGTGGTGATCGCCGCCATCACATCCTGTACCAATACTTCCAACCCATCCGTCATGCTCGGGGCGGCGCTGGTAGCGAAAAAGGCGGTAGAGAGAGGGCTGCAGGTCAAACCCTGGGTGAAAACATCCCTCGGCCCTGGCTCCCGTGTGGTTACCGACTACCTGCGGCGTGCAGGCCTGCTGGGTGATCTCGAATCACTCGGCTTCAATGTGGTGGGTTACGGCTGCACGACCTGTATCGGCAACTCCGGTCCGCTGGCGGAACCCATCAGCGCAGCCATTCGTGATGACGATCTGGTGGTCTGCTCGGTGCTCTCTGGGAACCGAAACTTCGAAGGGCGCATCCACTCCGAGGTCCAGATGAACTATCTCGCATCACCGCCACTGGTGGTGGCCTACGCCATTGCGGGACGCATGGATATCGACCTCTACAACGAACCGCTGGGGAGTGATTCAGAAGGCAATGCGGTCTATCTGAAGGAGATCTGGCCCAGCAACGAGGAGATCCGTGAGGCCATCAGGGCCGGCCTGCATCCCGAAGGATTCCGGGAAACCTATGCCAACCCCTTCGATGGCGACGAGCGCTGGCAGACACTGGAATCGCCAACCGGCAAGCTGTTCGACTGGTCGGATGAATCCACATACGTCAGGAACCCCCCCTACTTTGCCGGAATGACCCGCGACCCCGCAGCAATAACCGATATCAAGGGTGCACGGGTGCTGGCGCTATTGGGTGACTCCGTCACCACCGACCATATCTCGCCAGCGGGGGCGATCAAACCCGACAGTCCGGCCGGACAGTATCTGCGTGAACACGGCGTACAACCCTCCAATTTCAACTCCTACGGTTCCCGGCGTGGAAACCATGAGGTGATGATGCGCGGCACCTTTGCCAACATCCGCCTGCGCAACCGGCTGGCTCCGGGTACCGAGGGAGGGGTGACCAGCTACCAGCCTTCCGGCGAGCAGATGTTCATCTTCGATGCCGCGATGAAGTATCGGCAGGCTGGCACTCCGCAGATTGTGATTGCCGGCAGGGAATACGGCTCGGGTTCCTCCCGTGACTGGGCGGCCAAAGGGCCACGTCTGCTTGGAGTCAAAGCGGTCATCGCCGAAAGCTACGAGCGTATTCACCGTTCCAACCTGGTTGGAATGGGGATACTGCCGCTTCAGTTCCGGGAGGGGGAGAATGCCGAAAAGCTCGGCCTCACCGGTCGGGAGAGCTATGACATCGTCGGCCTGGACAACGGCACCGCCAAACAGGTCTCCGTGATTGCCACGGATGCCGACGGGCAGCAGATCGAATTCGCTGCCCGGGTACGGATCGATACCCCCCAGGAGATCGAATACTACCGGCACGGCGGTATTCTGCACTACGTGTTGCGCCAGCTGGTATGACTCTCTTGTAGCCCGCGAAAGAAACCATGTTGTCCAGTGGATTACTCAAACAGCACTCCTCGACTCTGACCACCATCATGCGTCTGGCGGATATCGGCGCCATCGTGCTGGGCGGATGGATAGCATTTGGATTGCGCTTCGGAGAGTGGTCGCTGCTTCCCGACTATCAGGTGGCAATCCTTCTGGCGGCCCTGCTCACCTCCGCCATCTTCTCCCGCTTCGGGATGTACCACTCGTGGCGCGGAAAAAGCCGCCTGTTCCAGCTTCGCATGCTCACGGTCTCTTGGGCGACCGTCCTGCTGTTTTTGATCGTGATCGCCTTCATGACCAAAACCAGCGCCAACTTCTCACGCCAGTGGGTGGCTCTATGGGGAGTCACCGCATGGGGATTTCTGTTGCTGGTCCGCCTCGCCCTTGCCCAGATACTGCGCATCATGCGCAAGAAGGGGTGGAACCATCGGCACATCGTGATTGTCGGCGCCGGTAATCTGGGGCGTGACGTCGCCCGGCGGATCCGGGACGCAACCTGGACCGGACTGGAGATCAGCGCCTTCATCGACGACGACGAGAAACTGTGTGGCACCACCATCGACGGAATCGAGGTCAAGTGTGGCACCCCGGAGCTGCGCGCCCTGATAGAAACCGAAGATATCGACGAGGTGTGGCTCGCCCTCCCGTTTCCCGCACAGAGCAGGATCAAGGAGATCCTGCACGATCTGCGTCACTGCACGCTGACCATCCGCTTCGTACCGGATATCTTCGGATTCCGCTTGATCAACCACTCGGTCGCCGAAATCGCAGGGCTGCCAATTCTCAACCTCACCGACTCCCCGATGCACGGAATAAACCGTTTCATCAAGGCGCTGGAGGACAAGGTGCTGGCACTGATCATCCTCGTCATCACCTTCCCCGTCATGATCTGGTGCGCCATCGGAGTGAAGCGCAGCTCTCCCGGCCCTATCTTCTACCGCCAGGAACGGGT
>JALSRO010000489.1 GCA_026984715.1 Chromatiales bacterium
TATGTGGCGCGTGATGACCGGGGGTTCCGTTGGGTAGCCGGGCCGTTTGCTTCGCCAGAGGTGGAGGAAGCCGTAGCTGATGTCGCCTGCCGGTTGCCGGAGGGCTATGAGTCTGAGATCGGGCTTGCCGTGCGGCGGTGGATTCACACCATCGGTGCAACTCTGGACAGGGGTGTCATTCTGCTGATCGATTATGGTTTTCCCCGCCATGAGTACTACCATCCGCAACGGATGGGGGGAACCCTGATGTGCCACTATCGTCATCGGGCGCATCCCGATCCCCTGATCCTGCCGGGTCTGCAGGATATAACGGCTCATGTCGATTTCACGGCGCTGACAGAGGCGGCGATGGATGCAGGTCTTGAACTCTATGGGTATACTACTCAGGCATATTTTTTGCTTGGCAACGGTCTGGAGCGGGCGCTCTCCTGCCCGTCCGCCGGGAGTTTGGCGCAGCTGGAGCTGAGCCGCCAGGTCAGAACGCTTACCCTGCCGGAAGAGATGGGGGAGCTGTTCAAGGCGATCGCCGTGGGTAAGGGGTTGGATGGGGTGCCACTCGACGGTTTCATGTTATGCGATTTAAGGGGGAAGCTATAAGATGGATCTGATTCAAATCGTTGTGCTGGCAGTGTTGCAGGGGCTGACGGAGTTTCTGCCGGTCTCCAGCTCGGCACACCTTATTCTGGTGCCGGTCTTGACCGGCTGGCAGGATCAGGGTCTCGCTTTTGACGTGGCCGTGCATATGGGAACACTGCTGGCCATCGTATGGTATTTTCGCCAAGAACTGATCGCCATGGCGCGGGACTGGGGCCGCTCTTTGACCACGCAGCAATCCACTCCCAACAGCAGGCTGGCCTGGGCGGTGTTGCTGGGGACCATCCCGGCAGGGCTGGCGGGCCTGGCCTTCAAGGATTTCATCGAGACCGGCCTGCGTTCTCCTCTGGTGATTGCAACCACCACCATCCTCTTTGGTCTGCTGCTGTGGTGGGCCGATCTCCGGGGCCGGCGGGAGCGGGATGAGCACTCCCTGACCTGGCGGGATGTGCTGGTGGTCGGCTGTGCCCAGGCCCTGGCGTTGATTCCGGGAACCTCCCGTTCGGGGATCACCATGACAGCGGCCCTGATGATGGGGTTGACGCGGGAGGGGGCTGCGCGTTATTCGTTTCTGCTTTCGGTTCCTATCATCGTACTGGCAGGGGGGCTCGAGATTCTGGAGCTGCTGCGGCTGGATCAGCCCGTGGAGTGGCTGGCCCTGGTTCTGGGCACCCTGCTTTCGGCGTTGAGTGCCTATCTCTGCGTGCGCCTGTTTCTCCAGTTGTTGGAGCGCACCGGTATGGCGCCGTTTGTGATCTATCGTTTGCTGCTGGGGGCCTTTCTGCTATATCTCTTTTTGTGAATGGCGTGGTTGATTGCAGTGCCAGGCGGGGAACCATGGCCCCTGCAGAAGGTCATAACCGGCAGGTTCCCGCCGGGGAGGCAAGGGGCATAGTCCGTGGTTCCGTTCAATGGATGAGGTGAATGCAATACTCTTCCCAAACCCTTAAGTACCGCCCTCTCTGGCTGGCTGTCGGCTGGTTGCTGGTGGCACTGGTGGTCTATCTCTCTCTCACCCCGCGTCCCCTGGAGCTGCAGTTCTCCAACAGCGACAAATACTCCCATCTGTTGGCCTACTTCGTGTTGATGGGGTGGTTTCAGCAGCTCTATCCGGCCTGGCGTTCACGTCTGTTGCTGTTGGGGATATTCGTTGCCATGGGTGTGGGAATCGAGTATCTGCAGGGGTTGTCCGGGGTGCGTTTCTTCGACTTGGCGGATATGGCTGCCAATGCCATTGGCGCAACGCTCGCTTGGCTGCTGGGGTGGACCGGATTCAGCTCTCTGTTGCTCCACCTGGAACAGCGGATGTCGCTGAAGTGGCACTGATCTCTGCTCCGCTTCATGGATGTGCTCCTCAGCGGGCGTTCCAGTAGTGGCGGGCGCTGAGCCGATAGGATTCCGGCCGGGAGACTCCGTTCTCGTCCATTTTGAAGCGGATGGCGCCCTGGGTGGCCGAGTCCAGCATCCGTACTCCTCTTGCCCGGTAGCGCATCACCACACGTGGGTGGGGATGATGGAACCGGTTGCGATATCCCACGGGAAACAGGACATACTCCGGTGCCACGGCCTCGATGAAGCGCGCCGAGGATGAACTCTTGCTGCCGTGGTGAGGGGCTATCAGGATTTTCGCATGCAGTGCCGAGGGGTTGGCTGTCACCAGCTGCCGCTCTGCACGCCGTTCTATGTCACCGGTCAACAGCAGGCCGTCTCCGGCGCTTGTCTCCACTTTCAGTACGCATGAGGCATTGTTTCCCTGGGGGCGGTCACCGGGTGAAGGGTGGAGGATGGAGAAGCGGATCCCGTCCCAGAGCCATGTCTGGCCCCGATTACACTGCTCTGCCATGGGCGGCAGTTTTTCTGGCACAGTGGTGAGAATGTGGTCGGGATGGTACCTCTGCAGCAGGGAGTGTGCGCCGCCGATGTGGTCATTGTCTCCGTGGCCGATGATCAGTATATCCAGATGATGGATCCCCTGTTGGCGCAGGAACGGGATGAGAACCGCCTGCCCGGTATCGAATCGGTCGTTGAATCTCGGCCCGGTGTCGTATATTAGCGTGTGGTGCTGGGTTTGCACCACAGCGGCCAGCCCCTGCCCTACATCCAGAAGGGTAAACCAGACCTCTCCCTGATGGGGGTGACTGGGACGGGCCAGAATCAGCGGCAGGGTCCAGACCACCCCGGCCCAGCGGGCAGGGATGCCACGAGGGGCAAGTATCCATAGCACACCGATGGCGGCGGCGATCAGGGCCCAAGGGGTCGGAGCAGTCGCCGGTTGCCATACACCTCCCTCGATATTGGCGAACCACTCGAGGAGCGGCCATAACCACCCCAGCAGATGGGCCGCCTGTAGCAGCAGCCAGCTACCTAGGGGTGGGTAGAGCAGCAGACCGGCGACACCCAAGAGGATGAGAGGGACTACCAGCAGGCTCACCCAGGGAACCGCCACCAGATTTGCCAGCGGCGACAACAACGGGGCCTGGTGGAAAGAGAGCATCAGCAAGGGCAGCAGCCCCAGACTTACCACCCATTGGACCTGACCCCACTGCCGCCAGCCGGGCCCCTTTTGAAGTCGTCCGCCGAGACCGTACAGGATCACCGCTACCGCTGCAAAGGAGAGCCAGAATCCCGTTGCCAATACAGCCAGGGGGTCGAGCACCAGCACACCTGCCAGGGCGACAACCAGTACTCGAGCGGGGGAGAGCTGCCGTTGCAGCAGCAGCGCACCCATGACCACCAGAATCATGATCAGCGCCCTTTGGGTAGGAATGGAGAAGCCTGCCAGGGAGGCATAGAGGGAGGCCGCCAGCACGGCGACGAGGGCTCCGGCCTTGGTTGCCGGTAGTCGCAGTGGTGCACGGCCGAGCAGGCCCCAGATCCGGCGCCCCAGAAAAAAGGCCATTCCTGCCACCAGGCCGATATGGAGACCGGAAATCGCCATCAGATGGTTGGTTCCGGTGGCGCGCAGTACCTGCCACTGCTGCGGCTGGATGGCGGAGCGATCACCGATGGCGAGAGCTCCGATCAGGCCGAGGTAGGGCTCCCCTCCCTGGAGATCTGCAAGCTGTCGCTGCAGCCGTTGGCGCAGCCGATCCAGGGGGTGGAGGAGAGGGGAGGAGGCCAGCGGTGAGTAAGAGCTCTTGTGGCGGACATAACCGGTAGCGTCGATATGCTGTCTATAGAGCCACCCCTCGTAGTCGAAGCCGCCGGGGTTCATGAAGCCGTGTGGCCGTTTGAGACGCACTGTCAGCCGCCAGCGCTCTCCTGCAGAGAGCTCGGGTCTCTTCCCATACCAGCTTAGTAGCACTCGCTTTGGAGAGTCATAGCTCTTTCCGTTGTGAGACAGGCTCTCCAGGTCGAACTGAAACCGGGCGTGGTGGGTTCCCTGCTCCGGCAGGGAGGAGACGGTTCCTGTGATCTCCACATCCACCCCCTCCAGCTCTGCGGGGAGCGCGTTGCCGAGAATCAGACAGGCATGCAGCAGCGCCCACAGGAACCCGGCCAGGGAAGCCAGGGGGAGCCGAATCGCCGGCCACCACAGGGCAAGCGGCAGTAGCATGGCTGCAAACAGCCAGGAGCAGTCTGGCGATGTGGTAGTTTGCTGGAACAGCAGAATGCCGAAAAGGAAAAAGAGTATCGCCAAAGGCATGGTGTTGTTATGATCAAGCCGGTAACGATGTACATCGCATTCAGCCGTGGCGTGCCGGTTCGCAGCAAGGCGGCCCATCACTGCTGTAGCCGCTCTACGGCAGGATGGGGTAAGCGGCCTGCGGGCTGACGCGCCACGGTTTATCCTTGAATATCACAGAATCAGGGGCTTCTGGCAGATACCAGTCCAGCGTTCCAGCGCGCCGGAGAGGGATCTCCAGCTGTCGTGAGCGCAGGGATGCAGTCGGGCGACCTCGACGAGGGAACGCCCCTGCCTGAAGCCCTGATAGCGGCATATACAGTTGCCGGGTTAATAAAAATGGAATAGGGTGTTCTCTACTGAACTATTATCGGATGCCCAGAAAATTTCTCAAACGCCATATGCCGGATCATCACAAGATCCGGGAGCACAAGCATCTGCGGGTATTCGGTGAGCTGCTCCACGACCCCAATCTGTGGCATCTCAATCGCCGTTCTGCGGCCGGTGCATTTGCAGTTGGCCTGTTCTGCGCCTTCGTTCCCATTCCGATGCAGATGATTCTGGCAGCCGCCATGGCGATCCTGTTCCGGGTCAATCTTCCGATCTCGGTGGCCCTGGTCTGGATTACCAACCCGTTGACGATGGCGCCAATCTACTATTTCGCCTACAAGTTGGGAGCCTGGGAGCTGGGACAACCGGCGCAGGAGTACCCATCGGCGCCCTCACTGGAGCAGATAGTAACCGGTCTGAATCAGGTGTGGGCTCCCTTCCTGCTCGGCTGTTTCACCTTGAGTGTGGTGACGGCGATCGCGGGTTACATGCTCATCCGTGGCCTGTGGCGCCTGCATGTCGTGCGGCAGTGGAGAAGAAAGGGGCGCCGCCGAGGAAAGGGTCGATAAGCAGTCTTACGATCCGTCGGCTACTGATCGAGTGATTGCGATCCCTTCTCGGCGATTGGAATCGTCCGGATTCGCCGCCAATCGATACGGTTTACGGCGCTGCGTAGATCCAGATAGTGATCCTCGGCGAGGATCGCTTCCAGCTTGGCCAGGGAAGAGGAGAGGCCCACATAGGATTTGAACTTGCGTAGCGGGGGCAGATCTCTTATCACCGGCTGTCCCGCGTCGAAGTCCCGGGGGTGGAAGTAGGTCATCACATAGTCTGAAGAACGGAACCATCGCCGCAGCAGGGGCAGTGGAATGATGCGGAAATATCCACCTCCGGAGAAGATGATGGGTTTCCCGAATACCGTACGTGTATTGATTGGGAGCTCCTTGACCACGCCGCTGGGTGTCTCCACCAGAACCGGGGAGGCGGTGCCAAAATCCGGGTATCCGCCATGGGAGCGGGGGGCGGGGAAGATGGAGCTGTCCACTTCGATCCCCTGTTCGATAAGTGCTTCAAAAAACCAGGGAGAGGAAGAAGTTACAGAGAAACCGGGGGCCCGGTAACTGATTACCTTTTTCCCTACGGCGTCTTCGATGGAGTGGAGTGCATTGCGGAGATCCGCCTTGAATTGCTCCGCTGTCTGCTCATACACCAGCTGATGCATGTCGGAGTGGCAGCCGATCTCATGCCCCTGTTCGGCGACGCGGCGCACTACATGGGGGTATTTGCGTGCTATCCAGCCGAGACAGAAAAAGGTGGCTGTCTGTCCCTTTCGCTCCAGCAGATCCAGGATCCGCTCCACATTCTTCTCGATCCTTGGAGGGTATTGTGCCCACTCTCTTTCCGTCCTCGTAGAGTTGTTGTCGAGGAGG
>JALSRO010000490.1 GCA_026984715.1 Chromatiales bacterium
ACGGGAGACATAATCGGTGCTGAAGGCAGAACCGCGATCGACCTCCCTGCCGCTGTATAGCTGCCTTTTTTTGAAGGGATAGCGTATCTGTACCATCCTTGAGTCGGGAAGGGCATCGAGCAGCGCCTCGATGATATCCCTGCTGTCGCGCGGATCATCCAGCAGACCATTGGTGGAGTGGTGCCATTCCCCCCACGCTCCGATGAAACCTGCATGAACAAAGGCAATCACGTCATAATATTCATGAAAAATAGGGCGCAATTGGCTGATGTGGCGAAGGATGACGTTTTTCGGCGCATCTGGTTGAGGCGTATTGGGATTATCATCGATATAGCCGTTATTGTAGGAAAAGCGCAGGATCGCCTTGATTCCCGGGCTGCTGCGCAGTGATGCCAGCCCCTTCCCGAGATCGTCGAGCAGCTTTGCAGGGAGATCCGAATGACGATATTTGTCGAGCCGGACGGTCGCCATCACGAGAGTCCGGCCATTCTGTACATCTTCATTGTACTCCGATACCCTGAATCGCTCCTTGAGAGGATCGAATCCCCCATAAAATCCGCGTTCCGGGTTGGGAAAGACAGCATTACTGGGGGTATAGGTGTAGTCGCGAATGGCGGTGGATACGGGGACGGGATTTCCGTCACCTCCCTTCACCTCCGGATTTTGCTCTCCTTCCATTGCGTTGGGGTCTCCGTCCCCCCCCAACACCTTTTGGTGATTCGACGTGCTGTCGTTGCAGGAGCTGAGCATACCCCCTGCCAGTAGTGCGAACAGCACTACTCCCGTTATCCCGAACCCTGTCTTTGGTTTCACGACGCTCTCCTGCTCCAATTCATGACGATCAACCGGAAGTAATCTCGCCCCCGGTTTGCGCATCCCCGACTGTTCATATAGCATACCCGAGACAAGTTCAAGTTCATGCCTCGCACAAAAACAATAACGCTTCCTTGTGGAATATTTTGGATACGGATCCGCCTGCCGGCCGTCTTACAGCTATTTTTGTAATCTATGTGTGGAATAACTGGAATACTCAACCTGCAGCATCTGCCATCTCCCTCGCGGGACGAGCTGCAACCGATGATCTCCCGGCTCGCCCACCGTGGCCCCGATGGCTACGGTTACTATCTGGATGAACAGATCGGCATGGCTCACGCACGACTGAGTATCATCGACCTCGAAGGCGGGGATCAGCCCATTCACAATGAAGACCATTCGATTCAGGTTGTGTTCAACGGGGAGATCTTCAACTATATCGAGCTGCGCCGCTCTCTCGAGCACCTGGGGCACCGATTCTACACACATTCTGATACAGAGGTTATCGTACACCTGTACGAACAGTACGGCCAGGGCTTCGTAGATCACCTGAACGGACAGTTCGCCATCGCCCTGTGGGATACGAATCGTCGACGCCTGCTCCTGATCCGTGATCGCACAGGAATTCGTCCGCTGTTCTACACCGTAACCAAGGGGCGGCTGCTGTTCGCTTCAGAAATCAAGGCGCTCTTCGCTCACCCCTCAGTTGAACGGCGCCTTGATGTCGGAGCACTGGGGGAGATATTCACCTACTGGGCTACCCTCCCCCCCCATAGCGTGTTCGAGGGGATCTCATCCCTGCCGCCGGGGCATACCATGAGCGTGGAAAGGGGAAAGATCTCCATCAGTCGCTACTGGGACTGGGAGTTCCCCACGGGGGAGCCGGACCAGCGCGACGCAGACGAGCTGGCCGAAGAACTGCGGGAGCTGATGGTCGACTCGGTGCGCTTGCGGTTGCGATCCGACGTTCCCGTTGGAGCCTACCTGAGCGGCGGCCTCGACTCATCGGTCACCACATCGCTGATAAAACACTACACGGACGTCCCACTGCGCACCTTCTCCGTCTCTTTTGAAGATGATGAATTCGACGAAAGCGGCTACCAGCAGCAACTGGTGGAGTACCTCGGTACCGATCACAGTCACGTCCTGTGCAAACGCTCCGATATCTGTGAACTGTTCCCCAGGGTGATCTGGCATACAGAATCTCCGGTGTTGCGAACCGCACCGACACCGCTGATGATGCTCTCGGCAAAGGTTCGCTCCGAAGGGTACAAAGTGGTGCTCACTGGTGAAGGCGCCGATGAGGTTCTGGGGGGCTATGATATCTTCAAGGAGGCGAAGATCAGGCGCTTCTGGGCGCGCTTTCCCGACTCGAAAATGCGCCCCTTGATTCTGGAAAGGCTCTATCCTTACCTTAAAAACTCACCCATGGCAAACCGCGCCTACGCTCACCACTTTTTCAAACAGGGGATGGAGCAGTTCGACAAACCCTATTTTGGACACACTCCCCGCTGGAACACCACGAGCCGCAGTTGGCGTCTGTTCAGCCCCGATGTCAGGGCGCAGCTGCGCGACGCCCCCTCCCATACCGCCCTGGAGGCGCTGCTGCCGGAACAGATCGGCCAGTGGAAGCCTCTCAACCGTGATCAGTATATCGAGGCCCACACCCTCATGTCGGGCTATCTGCTCTGCTCCCAGGGCGACCGGGTTGCCATGGCCAACTCCATCGAGGGGCGTTTCCCCTTCCTGGATCACCGGGTGATCGAATTTGCCAACCGGCTTCCCACGCGATACAAGATCATGGGGCTGAACGAGAAATACCTTCTCAAGAAGGCCATGATGGGCCTCATTCCCGAGACCATCCGCAACCGCAGCAAGCAACCATACCGCTCCCCGGACAGCCACTCGTTCTTCAAAGAGGGCAAGCCGGCGGAGTATGTCGGAGAGCTGCTGGGTGCACAGCGGATACGCCAGACAGGCTACTTCGACACCCAGGCAGTCACCAGGCTGATGAACAAGTGTGCCAAGGGACGTGCAATCGGCTTTGCGGACAATATGGCCTTTACCGGAATACTCTCCACTATGCTTCTCGATGAGATGTACCTCCGTTCGGGGCCGGACAGTACCCTGCTCTCCGGAATGCGCTAGAATATTGCACTTGAGGGCTTCACATCGGACGCTTCCAAGCATATCATTGTGCGGTTATATTTGCATCTCACTGCTTCTTTTTCGGGCAGCGGTGGCAAATGCGAAAGACAGATCGGCTCTGATCAGGAACCGTCCTCCTCCCTCTTCAAACAGATGGACAAGATAACGCAGGCCTGGCTGCCGGGAGAGGGGCGCGTTGGGGGGGAGTTTGGCCGCTCAACCTCCGGCATCGGACAAACCGGAGCCGGGATGTTTTTTCAACACCCTGTTAATTCTGCAACCAAGAGGATAGCAATGTCACAAGTCAAGACAGCAGTCAAAGAGTATATTTCGGAAAATTTTCTGATGTGGCAGAGTGACATGGAGCTGGGAGATGACACCTCGCTCCTGGACCTCGGGCTGCTGGACTCTACCGGGGTGATCGAATTGGTCTCCTTTCTGGAAGACGAGTTTGGTATCCAGGTGGAAGATGAAGAGATCACACCGGAAAATCTGGATACCTTGAACAAGATCTGCAGTTACGTATCGAGGAAAACTGCCTGATCCGGCTGGTGCATCCTCACAGGGGAAGAAAATGCCAACATCTTTGAACGCGCAGGTTTTCGAACTCGACTATGATCGGGAGATAGAGCGCATCTGCCAAGGGATGCGGGACTACAACAGGAGATACCGCCGACGCGGTGCCGTCGTCGCCATGTCCGGCGGAATCGACAGCTCGGTGTGTGCGGCGCTTTGTACCAAGGCTTTTGGTCCCGAACGGGTGCAGGCGCTGCTGCTTCCGGAGCAGGACTCATCGCAGGCGAGCTCGAGCCTGGGTGGAATGCTGGCCGAATACTTGGGGCTGGACTACATCGCAACCGATCTCTCCCCCACACTGGAAGCCATCGGATGCTATCGGTGGCGCGATGAGGCCATCCGTACTCTCTTTCCGGACTACCGTCCTGAGTGGAAGATCAAGATTGCCATATCCGGTGGCACCAAGGGCGGCTTTCACTATTTCCGGCTGATCGTACAGAGTCCGGATGGAAAACTGCATGAAAAACGCCTTCCCCACAAGGCCTACCTACAGATTGTGGCGGCCACCAACTTCAAACAGCGGATTCGCAAGACCATCGAATACTTCCATGCCGACCGCCTCAACTACAGTGTTATCGGAACGCCGAATCGGGTGGAATATGATCAAGGGTTCTTTGTAAAGAACGGGGATGGTTCGGCAGACATCAAACCGATAGCCCACCTCTACAAGACACAGGTCTATGCCCTGGCCAGGCACATGGGGCTGCCGGAGGCCATCTGCACCACCACCCCAACCACCGACACCTACAGCCTACCCCAGGGCCAGGATGAATTCTATTACGCTCTGCCGTACGACAAAATGGATCTGGCCCTGTGGGCCCACAATCACGGTGTTGCCGCAGAGCGGCTGGCAGAGGCCCTGGATATCGGCGTGGAGCAGGCAGAGCTGGTGTATGCCGATATCGAGGCGAAGCGCAGCACCACCCGCTACCTGCATTCTAGGCCCGTGCTGGTGGAGGATGTGACCGAGCTCCCGACACCATAAGTCGACGAGAAGGCCCGTCCGGCCATGGCCGTTCCTGATGGAGGTCGAGCAGTTTTCATGATCAAGCCGTGTTACGCTACAGCGCAGGGTGCACCCCATAGTTGAGCAGATACACCGACAGGATAAGAGCGCATATCCGGCGCCTGCAGCCGGAAGATCTCGCCGATCTGCGGGAGTTTCAGCGCAGACAGTTTGGCCCCCAGGCCCTCCAACTGCAGGAGGGGCATCACCACTGGCTCTTCACCCGAAATCCATATATCGAGGGTACCGATCCACAACTCTGGATCTATAGGGACAAGGAGGGCGTTGTCCAGGGGCAGCAGGCCGGTATCCCCTATCTCCTTCAGGCAGGTGGCAAAAGCTGGCGTGCATCCTGGGGGATCGATCTGGCCGTTTCGCCTCGCTACCGGACACGGGGAGTGGGAGCCATTCTCAGCGACGAGTATGTGCGAACCAATATGGTCACGACAGCCGCCGGTATCACCGACGCCGCCCGGAAATCACATCGGCGGGCCGGCTGGCGGGATCTGGGGACCATCCCGCTCTACGCCCGCCCCCTGACCAGGGAGGGGATCCGCGCCGGTTTCCGGGAGAGTCGAACAATCGGCCGTGTCGCGACCGCCGTGGGCTACCCGTTGTTGCAGATCCTGGAGAGGCTCTGCCTCTCTCTTGCCCGCTGGAAGAGAGCTCGTCTGGAGCTGGTGGAACAGTTCGACCAGCGCTCCGACACCGTTTGGGAGAGAACGAGCTGCTACTATCCGCTCTTGGGGCGCCGTGACCTCGAGTATCTGCGCTGGCGGTTTGATACGGCCCCCCATCCGGAGCGCTACCAGCGATACTACCTCTATCACAGAGAGCGGTTGAGTGGATATGCGGTGATCTGTTATGGATACAGGGGCGATCGACCCGCTGCAGTGCTGACCGATTTCCTCTGCCCGCCAGATCTGCAAACCGCACTGTTTGCACTCTGCATAGAGAGCTGCCGTGTCAACGGCGCCAACGACCTCCACTGTGCGGTCCTGTCACCCCACCTCTCTGCCCGCAAGATGAAACTGCTGGGGTTCATTCCCCTGCCGATGCGTTCCCGTTTCATGGCACTAGCAGGAAGTGAAGCAGCACCCATAGCATCGCTGCTGGCCAATGCCAGAATGTGGTTCGTCACCATGGCAGACAGTGATATGGAGTGGATGTACTTTCTGACCTGATATATCAGTGATACACGAAAGGCCTCCCATCCCTTCAACCACCGGGCCGGAAAATCGCACCTCTCCGTCCCGGATTTTAAAAAGAGCATGGATGGAGTTTTTCAACTTCCGCCTATTACCGACAAGGGTAACAGGCTGGCAACGAAGCGCAGCGTAGTTGCCAGTCCTTTTTTACCCGCTTGTTATGCGCGGATGCTATATCTTCTTCGCTTCTTTCCACAGATTATCCCTTCCAACAGATTTTAGCCAA